>NZ_JAUBWA010000016.1:0-10577 GCF_036702825.1 Microcoleus sp. A003_D6
TATTTTTATTTGGCGATTTTACTGGCTTTTTCATTTTAACCCTTTTTTGGCATACTCGCCAAAGTGAGATGCACCCGCCGCTAGGTGCGATCGAACAGCACGGCCCCCATTTGCCTTTAATTGTAGATGCGGCAATTAGCGCGGCGGTGACTGGCAAAGCGCTGGCTTCGTTAGATGCAAGTATTCCCGCTTATGCTTTGCCGCCTTTGTACTACGGCAAGTCGAACGAACACTGCCATTTTGCCGGTACAATTATGCTCAGTGCTCAAACACTTTTAGCAGTAATCGGCGAAATTGCTGACAGTATTTACCGGGCAGGATTTCGGAAATTAGTGTTAATGAACGCTCGCGGCGGACAGCCGCAGGTGATGGAAATTGCGGCGCGGGATATTCATCAAAAATATCAGGATTTTTCGGTTTTTCCGCTGTTTGTTTGGCGGGTTCCGAATGTTGCTGCTGAATTATTGACTGCGAAGGAGTTGGAGTTTGGGATTCACGCGGGTGATGCAGAAATGAGTTTGATGTTGTCAATTTTGCCGTCACAGGTGAAAATGGAACTGGCTGTTACAGAATATCCGAAAAATTTGCCGATCGACAGTTTGGTGAGTCGGGAAGGGAATTTGCCTTTTGCTTGGCTGACGCGAGAGTTGACTGAAAGCGGAGTTTTGGGCGATGTGACGGTGGCGACGAAAGAAAAGGGATCTCGGATTCTCGAATCTCTCTCTGACGGCTGGGCACAAGTTATCAAAGATGTGCACAAATTTCGACAGCCGGGAAGTTCGGCAACGAGCAATGTACGGGATGTAACGGATGTAACGGATGTCAGTCCGATGGAAGAATGAAGAGGGAAGAAGATCGATGTGGAAAGGCAGTCCCAACAATAGTTGCAGACACAAGTTATCAAAGATGTGCACAAATTTCGACAGCCGGGAAGTTCGGCAACGGATTCTGTAACGGATGTAACGGATGTAACGAATGTCAGTCCGATGGAAGTCGGAAGAGGGAAGAATATCGATGTGGAAATGCAGTCACAACAATAGTTGCAGCAGCAATTAAGAACGTTCTAACTGTCTTGGCGGTTGCTATAAAAATCAAAAATACAGTCCTGGAGGCATAACCGATCTATGTATGGTGCTTAGGTTGCACCTTATCGCTATTAAGAATTAAAAATCAAAAATTGTTCTAATCCGTGTCAAAATAAGTCTAAGAAATTTTTTGAGTGGGAAAACTAACGATGAGTGTAAATCCTAAATTGCAGCGGGCATTTGAGCAAGGTCGCGCCCTGAAAATTATCAGCGGTTTAAATAATTTTGATGCCGCAAACGTTGCGGCTGTCGTCAAAGCAGCGGATCTCGGCGGTGCTTCCTTTGTCGATATTGCTGCCGATCGAGATTTGGTGTTGATGGCAAAACTGTTGACAAATTTGCCAATTTGTGTATCTGCTGTGGAACCGGAAAAGTTTGTGGCTGCGGTAGAAGCTGGCGCTGATTTGATTGAAATTGGTAACTTTGATGCTTTCTACGCAGTAGGGCGCCGCTTTGAAGCTGAGGAAGTTTTGGAGTTGACTCGCCAAACTCGATCGCTATTTGGGAACATCACTCTTTCTGTGACAGTTCCCCACATTTTGACACTCGACAAACAAGTACAGTTAGCAACAGAATTAGTCAAAGCTGGCGCTAACATCATCCAAACCGAAGGCGGCACCAGCGCCCAACCAATTCACGCCGGAACCTTGGGATTAATTGAAAAAGCAGCGCCTACTTTGGCAGCAGCCTTTGAAATTTCCCGCGCCGTACAAGTACCCGTACTCTGCGCTTCCGGCATCTCCAGCGTCACCGCACCCCTCGCTATTGGAGCCGGTGCTGCGGGTGTTGGTGTCGGTTCTGCTGTCAGCCAACTTAATAGCGAAGTGGCGATGATTGCGGCTGTTCGCAGTTTGGTTGAAGCTTTGGCTTTGGTTTCGCGATCGCACTTTGCTGCTTCAATTTAATTAAGAAGGAAGAAGGAAGAAGGAAGAGGGAAGAAGGAAGAAGGAAGAAGGAAGAAGGAAGAAGGAAGAAGGAAGAGGGAAGAAGGAAGAAGGAAGAGGGAAGAAGGAAGAAGGAAGAAGGAAGAGGGAAGAAGGCTCTTCAGCTTCGTTCAGAGTAAAAAGAAGGAAGAAGGAAGATTTTTCTCATCCCCCACTCTTCCCCTCTCCCACTCTTCCCCTCTTCCCCTCCCCCACTCTTCCAAAACTTCCTTAATAATTGATAAACCACACGGCATAATCATCTAATAACTGATTGTTTGGGGAACTTTCATCAACTGATTCTAACTCGAATAAAGGCAACATAAACTTTTGGCGATCGGCGACGCGCTGCACTTCCACAAATATGCCTTCTTCCTGAAGTACAAAATCATGTAGCCGATTAATTATGAAGCTATCAGTATAAGAAGGTTGAGTTTTTTTGAGTCTTGCATATTCTTTTTTGCTGCCAAAACCCATTGTATATTCTTCTTCCCATTCAAACTCTTCTATGCCGGTAACGTGGCACGGGAGTTGAATATTTTCCTTGATGTACTTTAGATATTGGACTGAGTTTTTTTGGGTGCTATCAATATTTTTAGAACCCAAAATTTTGCTCATTTTAGTTTCAAAATGCTTGGTATTAAATGGGATATTTTTATCGAGATGCGCTAACATTTCTGGATCGAAGCCCGATCTCAATTCGGATAATTCCTCCAGCAGGCGCTGGAAGTCGTTTAGCGGTTTCGGTCTTCTGCCTGCTACAATGGTTTCATCAAGCTGAACGGCCGGAAGTTCGACTTCAGAAGGAATGGATTTGCTGGGATTTGGGCGATCGTCAAATTTAGACTTGGTAACTTTAGGCTGGTTAAGTTTAGGCTTGTTAAATTTAGGCATCGCTCGGTCTCGCTCGATCGGTTTATCAATAAAGTATATCTTGGCAGAAGTACATTCGTGTCTGATAGGAGGAAGCTATTATGCAACTACTGAAATCGCCTGATGAATCGCCAGTCTATCAAGGACAATTCGGCGAGTTTACGATTACTCAAAGCGATCGCGCGGGAGTATTGATTTACCGCGCTGGATTGGGGGTGGCTGCGCTGTGTTTTGCGATCGGCACTACTCTGGTGCTGCAACAGGGCGACAACCCGATTGCTATCCAAGCTGTAACGCCTGTTTTTGCTTGTTTCTGGATAGCTTTAGGCGTCAGCTTGGCAACTATTCACATTTACATGATTGCGCTGCACCGAACGCTACAGGCGTTTTGGGCGATCGGCGGCGCGGCAGCATTGTTTGTCGCCCTACAAAGCAGCGAACCCTTAGCTTTAGCGGTGTACGAACATCCAGCCACGCTGTGGGGAATTGGCTTTACTTTTGCTGCCTTAAATGGCATTTATTTTAAGGAAGCATTCTGCTTCAACCGCCTAGAAACTAAGTTTTTGACTCCGGGAGTTCCTCTCTTAATTTTAGGACATATTTTCGGCTTTTTATCACCCGAAAACGAACAATTTTTGCTCGCATTTTGGGCGGCTTTGTTTATCATCTTTGCTGTGCGGAAGTTTTTTCAACCGATGCCGCAGGATATCGGCGACAAGAGCGTTTTTGAGTATTTGAAACACAAATAATTTGGGAATGGGGCATTGGGAATGGGGCATTGGGACATGGGGCCGAAGAGCAATTCGATCGCTATCTCACTGTCCCACTATTTCCATTTTCCTAAAACCATTGGTGTTGTGGCTTCTTCCTTCTTCACATCGATTTTCTTGCTTCTGCTATAAAATGAGAATTCGTTTAATCCGTCGTCGAGAAATCTGGGTAATTACTAGGGAAGGTTGGATAATTGCAAGCACGGGGTTGATAATTTTAATGCTCTTAATTATTACAAATATCCATCCATTCTTGGCGGTAAATGCGCCGATTAAAGCAGATATATTGGTTGTCGAAGGCTGGTTGCCGGATTATGCGATCGAAAGCGCGATCGCCGAATTCAAAAAAGGCGAATACCGCCAATTAATTACCACAGGACTGCCTTTAAGTAAAGGCTACTATCTCGCTGAATATAAAAATTATGCCGAACTGACGGCCGCGACTTGTATTGCGTTAGGATTTGATAAGGACAAAGTAGTAGCAGTACCTGCCGCGAGTGTTGTGAAACACCGCACTGCTGCTTCTGCGATCGCACTTCGAGATTGGCTTTCTACTTCAGCTTTAAAAGTTAACTCAATTAATCTTTATTCTTTGGGCACTCACGCCCGCAGAAGTTGGATTGTTTTCAAAGAAGTCCTGAATCCTGAAATTAAAGTCGGGATTATAGCGGCGGAATCGCAAGATTACAACTCACAAGAATGGTGGAAATCGAGCGAAGGTTTTCGGACGGTAATCGGAGAAATTATTGCTTATATTTATGCCCGTTTTGTTGATTGGAAAAATTAGTCATTAGTCATCAGTCATTAGTTATTAGTAAATAAAAGTTGAGGGCAACTCGTTGTTAGAAGAACGCGCTTACTGGTTAGCATGGTCACAAATTAACGGTATCGGGCCGATTTTGTTGCAAAGATTGCACCAAAATTTTAATAGTTTGGCAGAAGCTTGGACTGCAAAACCAGTAGATTTAATGCGAATTGAAGGGTTTGGCAAGCAGATAATTGAAACCATTGTGCAAGAACGCACTAAACTTAATCCCGAAGAGTTTATCGAAAAACATCTTATAAAAAATCCCTGTTTTTGGACGCCTGCCGATCCAGATTATCCCCGCTTATTATTGGAAATTCCCAATCCGCCACCAGTGTTGTATTATCGCGGTTTAGTCGATCGCAAAGAGAATGAAGGAATTACGCCGACGGTGGCAATTGTTGGCACTCGCAGCCCTTCGGAATACGGCAGAAGGTGGACTCGCAAAATTAGTACGGCTTTGGCTAGAAGCGGTTTTACTGTGGTTTCGGGATTGGCTGCGGGCATTGATACAGAGGCTCATACAGGCTGTTTGGAGGCGGGAGGAAGGACTTTTGCAGTGGTGGGGACGGGAGTAGATATTGTATATCCCAAACAAAATGAGCGGTTGTGCGATCGCATTTTGCAGCAGGGATTGGTAATTAGCGAATATCCGGCGGGGACTCAACCGAATAGAACTAATTTTCCGCGCCGAAATCGCATAATTGCTGGCTTAAGTCGCGCTACAATAGTGATAGAAGCTCCGCACAAATCGGGTGCTTTAATTACTGCTTATCAAGCGAATGATTTTTGCCGGGATGTGTATGTTTTGACGGCAAGATTGGATGATGAGCGTTCTTTTGGTTGTTTGGAGTTGCTGAGTAAAGGTGCTCATCCAATTCTCCCGAATAGCGATCGACTGTTAAGCGAAGACAGGTTATTGGAAATGCTCGGAGCTATGCCCAAATTGGATAATGCCGAGCAGTTGTCGCTGTTTCCACTAAATCCGACGGTTGAGAAGCAAGGGCCGCCGTTGGAGCCGGAATTGGCTAAGGTGTTAAGTGCGATCGAATCTGGGCCGATTTCTTTTGATGTAATTGTGGAAGCAGCGGGATTGGAAGCGGGAACAGTTTCTAGTATACTTTTGCAGTTGGAATTGTTGGGATTAGTTTCGCAGTTACCGGGAATGCGATATCAGCGGTGCTGATGTGAAAAAAAACTGGGCGGTTGAAACCGCGTCTACACAGACAAAATCCGCCTGCGCGGATTGAAGAGAAGACTCTGTATTTTTCATTGTTGTTTAAGTTTCGATCCCCCTAAATCCCCCTTAATAAGGGGGACTTTGAATACTCTTGTCCCCCCCTTATTAAGGGGGGCTAGGGGGGATCGAGCGAACTATTAGAACAATTGCTTGACCCGAAATCGCTCTTAAATCAATCCGAAGTTAACGGCACTAATATTGCTAGCAGAAACACCGACCAGAGAAGCTAAAATCTCCCCTGTTTGGGCAAACCGGATTAAGGTCGCACCACTATCTTGACTAATCGCCAATTGCGAGAAACTCAACCCGTTACCCAATACTAACAAATCTTTACCGACTTCAAAATCGGTAATCGTATCAGTACCAGAATTGGTAGAGAGTAAGAACTTATCTACTCCCATTCCTCCTATCAAACTATCAAGTCCTAAACCGCCAGTCAGCAAATCATCTCCCTTACCTCCGTAAAGAATATCATTACCATCATCGCCATTCAAAATGTCAGCACCGCGGTTGCCAAACAAGGCATCATCACCGCTACTTCCCAGGATTGTATCGCTACCTTTGCCGCCGAAAATAGTGTCATTCCCCAGACTTCCATCGAGGGAATCATTGCCCCTCATCCCCATCAACACATTATTCCCGCTGTCGCCACTCAGGATATCGTCGCCATTCGTACCGAGAATTGCATTCGGGGAATTGCTGCCCAAATCTGCATCACCGCTGACAACAGGAGTTGCAATCCCAGCCGGCAATACTACAGCTTCAATTCTGCTATCTAAACCAGTACCAGTATTGTCAGCAACTAGCTGGGAAATAGGTTTATTTCCCGTACCAACTTCTTTGAAGTCTTGAGTGGTGGGGCCCAAGGCTACTTGTTGGAGGCGGGCAAGTGATTCAGGAATTGATGTTGCTGTTGGGTTGGAGACAGCCGCATCAATGCGTTGATTGGCTGTTGCCATTACTGTCGCGGATTGCGATGTAATTTGGGTGACTGTTTGAATGTTGAAACTGGGGTCAATCTGCTGGATTTTGGCGGCGGATTGCTGAATGATTGGTTCTAAGGCGGCTGGATTGCTGAGATTTAAGACTGTACCGGATTGAATTTGATTGGTAATTGAACTGACAACAGCTTTGACAATATCGGTATTGACTGCACTGGATGCACCGTCAATTAAAGCGCTGGTTTGAGTGATGAAGTTTTGGACTTTCACCATTTCGGATAAGACTTGGACTCCGCCCGGTATGTTGTTGTTGGTAGCTTCTATGGGATCGAAGCTAGTTAGGTCAACATCGGCGGGGAGAGAAAGGGCGGCTTTGACTAAAGATTGGGCTTCTTCGGGTGCAATTCCTTTGTCGATTAAGTCGGCGATTAAGGTGGTTAGGAGGGTGACTACACTCGCATCTGGTGGTGCGGTGACTGGTGTTTCTAGGGGTAAGCCGGTGGCGGTGTCAGTGCCTCCGGTGGCTACTAGATTGCCTTCTGAGGGGTCGATTTCTCCGTTTTTGTTGGTGTCGAAAATCTCGAAGGGGATGTTGAGATTGAATTTACCGCCTGTGTCGGTTGTGGTGGATGGTTCGTTGGTGTCAAGAATGCCGTTTTTGTTGGCATCGAGGAAGACAGTGGCACCGGAAATGTAGCCGTCGATCACCCAGCGGCCATCTTTTGTTGTTACCGTGAAAGTCTGTTCGCTACTGGCACCGTAAGAGTCTGTAGCTATTAACTTCACCTCGAAGGGTTGCGAACCGCTTGGGGGAGTTCCGGTGAATGTGATTGTGTTTTCCCAGGGGTTCGATTCAAGTCTGAGCCAATTAGTGTTTGAGCTACCATTTTCTAAAGGACTGCCATCAGGTAGAGTTAACTGGTAATTAATCGGGTCGCCATCGAGGTCAGTGTATACATCTTTGATCGCTTGGTTAAACTCTGTGTAGCTCCCACCTAAACGCATCTGCTCTTCTGGCGGGCTGTTCACAGTAATCTCGGTGGCGCTCAAATTATAGTCGCCCTCCGCACCGCTTCTGTAACTGGTGGTTCGCACGAGGTAATTGATGTTTGGCTGCACTTTGAAGCTAAGTTGCGAGTTCACACTTCCGCCAAAGTCATCGTTAAATTTGATTACCTCGTTAGTATCTGCATTAACCAGTTGCAGGTAGGTGTCAAATGGTGCATCGAGGTTGATTTTCACCTTCTGCCCCGGCGTTACTCCCACAAGGCTGTAGTCGTCTCGGTAGCTACCTGTACGGGCGGGGTTGTCGGGGTCAGTGTTGCTCAGTGTCCCGCTCAATGTCTGGGGAACGCTCAGGTTAATGCCTGTAGAGTTGTTGGTGACTGTAAATTCGCCTTCTGTGGCGAAAGGTGAACCGGCCCAAGCTGTGTCAATTGCTTGTACGCTCCAATAATATGTCCCTGGAGACAAGTCTTTGAGTTGCCAGGTAGTGTTTTGGTTGGCATTGCCCAGCCCCACTACTTGCCGAGTTCCGTCATTGAGAGACATCGGGGCGAGAATATCCTTGCCACCGAGAGTGCTGCCAACTCGCAGGTTGTAGCTTAAACCATCCGCAGGAGTTTGAGCATCAGTTGCTTTGTTCCAGTTAAAAGTGACATTTCGGCCCGAAGGTAAAGCCGACAGCCCTGTTGGTGCAGTTGGGCGAGTGTTCGCCATCTCATTATTGTTGCGGTACACTTGGTTGCCCAGCAAAATATCCAATTTGCCGTCACTGTCGTAGTCTCCCCAATATCCCTGAGCGTCACCAGTCACTCCTGCACTGGTATCTTCGCTAAAGCCGCTGCCAGTGTTGCGGTAAACTTTGCTGTCGAGCAAGATATCAAATTTGCCGTCGTTGTCGTAGTCTCCCCAAGCTGCGGAACTACCACCGGGCATGGCGGCAGTCGTGTCTTCGCTAAAGCCACTGCCTGTGTTCCGGTAAACTTTAGTGATGTTGCCAGAATCTGAATTACCCGCCAGCAAGATATCCAAATCGCCATCATTGTCATAGTCTCCCCAAGCAGCCGAACCATTAGAAACACCGGGCAAAGCGAAAGCTTCGCTAAAGCCGCTGCCAGTATTGCGAAACACCTTGGCTATTTTGCCTGAAACACTATCGCCCGTTAGCAGGATATCGAATTTGCCATCCTTGTTATAGTCCCCCCAAGCAGCCGAACCGTCGGTAACGCCCGGGAGTTGAGCGCTAATCTCTGGCGTAAAACTGCTGCTACTACCAGTATTGCGGTAAAGCACGCTGGCGTTTTCCTGGGCATACCCAGTAAAGTCTGAGTTGAAGATATTTTGTTTAGTGGCCTTGAGGATGTCAAGTTTGCCGTCATTGTTGTAGTCTCCCCATACTGGCGAACTACTATTATTGGGACTTATGTACTCGATCGTAGATCCATTCCAGCCATCGCCATTGTTGCCGAACAATTTGAGACTGGATGCTATTTGGTATTTGCCAACTCCGTTTGTTTGCAAGAGAAAATCTAGCTGGCTGTCGTTGTTGTAATCTCCCCAAGCTGCTAGGGAAGCTGACTCCCAACTTGGGTAGCCGCTTTCAGCGGTAAAGGTACTGCCACTATTGCGGTACAGCCAAGTACCAGTGAAGTCAGAAGAGCTACCGAATCTGCTAAGTGGCTCAGGGCGGCCCGACGCGATAAAATCCAGTTTCCCATCACCGCTGTAGTCTCCCCAAGGGCTAATCGCTCCGCCGTCGAAATAATTCGAGATTTCCGTATTGATTTTGTTGAAAGTGTAACTGCGTTCAAGATTAGTCACACTGACATCTTGAGGATCGATACCTGAGTACCCGGGACTGCCAAAAGAATTGCCACTGTCAGCAGATTCGTTGCTTATAGCTTGTCCGAGGATTATTTTGTAGGGACGATCGCCATCAGATTGATTATCGTTAATACCCTTGATTGTGACAATCTGAGCTATATCCCAATTATCAGGAGTGAACTTCAGCGTCGATACAGAAACAGTTCCTTCTGCCGTGTTGTCACTGCTGACTGGGATGACAACATCAGCTATAGGTTGCTGAGTCAACACAACACTGAAATTAGCAGTGTCGCCTGCTTCTGTTGTAATCAACTCGTTTGTTGGCCCAACGACAATCTGAGGATAGAGATTGTAGGGATCGGCATAAACGAACATATTGGTGAGACTGACATCAGAGGCATCTAGACCTGAGTATTTGCTGTCAGTGCTGATCGCAGGGGCGGTAACGATCGTGTAAGGTCGGTTAGCGGCAGCAGACAGAGTACCACCCTCTCCTTTTACCGTTACCTCCTGGGGTATATTCCAGTTGTCAGGTGTAAAGGTAACTCCTGGAGTGGAGAGACTACCTTCAGCAGGATTTTGAGGAGAAACATTCAAACCGATCGTAACAGGAGCCGTCGGCGGGCTATTAAGTGCGAGGGTAAATTTGGCTTTTGCACCTGTTTTAGTGGTGATTAATCCGTTGGTGGGGGAGACGGTGATGCCTGGGTTAGCAGCAGTGTCAGAATCCAAGTCAGATGGCGGTATGGTGTTACCCCTGTTAACAACAGTGGCATCCGGTGCGTTAAGGCCGTTGTAGTTACTATCCGCACTCACAGCAGGGGCAGTCACAATCTGATAAGTCTTATCGAAGTCAAATACTTTATCGTCCACACCCGTTATCGTAATCGGCTGCCACTGATTCCAATTAACAGAATTGAAGGTAATTGATTCCGTCGAAATTACTCCCTCTGCTTCATTGCTGCTACGCAAACCAATCGTTACATCCGCAGTAGGTGGGCGGTTGAGTCTGATGGTGAATTGGTCTGTGCCACCAGCTTCTGTAGTTACTAATCCCGATGCCGGACTAATAACAATGCCTGGACTCCCAAGTATTGGCGTCGGAGTCGGAGTG
>NZ_JAUBWA010000016.1:10677-77588 GCF_036702825.1 Microcoleus sp. A003_D6
GGAGTGGGCGTCGGAGTGACCGATGTCGTCGGAGTCGGAGTGGGAGTGGGCGTCGGAGTGACCGATGTCGTCGGAGTCGGAGTGGGAGTGGGCGTCGGAGTGACCGATGTCGTCGGAGTGGGAGTTGGTGTCGGAGTGACCGATGTCGTCGGAGTTGGAGTCGGAGTGGGCGTCGGAATTGGCGGCGGCGGTGGCGCTACATCGTTATCAGCGATCGCCACTGTCACGCCCGGAATCCCGATCGCACTATACTTACTATCAGCACTCTGGGCCGTATGAGAAATACTGCCTGTATGATTTCCTTCAACAACCGCATCGTCTTTCGCCGTGACAGTCACTGCTTTCGCGACATTCCAGTTAGTAGAGTCGAAGGTAACATCAGCGATCGCATTAATTTCATCGCCATTGGCAAAACTAACCGTCACAGGCGCCGTGGGCGACGAAGTTAGTTGAACGCTGTAACTGCCAGTAGCCCCGCCTTCGGTAGCAGTTATGTTCGTAGGTGAAATACTCACGCCTGCGGTATCGTTGTCAGCAATCGTGGCAGTCACAGGAGAAATCGTCAGCGCATTATACTTAGTATCGGTGCTGGCAGAAGTGTGAGCGATCGTGCCGCTGCGGGTTCCTTGGGCTATGCTATCGTCGATCGCACTAACAGTGACCGTCTGATCCACATTCCAGTTAGTGCTGTCAAAAGTAATTGGGGCGATCGCATTTATTGGCTCCCCTGTAGCGAAACTAACCGTCACAGGTGCGATCGGCTGGGATTTTAACTTAACCCTGTACGTGCCCGCACCGCCTTCGGTAGCAGTTGTACTCGTAGCTGAAATAATCACGCCTGCGGTATCGTTGTCAGCAATCGTGGCAGTCACAGGAGAAATCGTCAGCCCATTATAGAAAGTATCGGTACTGACCGAAGTGTGAGTAATGGTGCCGCTGTGGGTTGCTTCGGCTATGTCGTCTTCGATCGCACTAACAGTCACATTTTGAGCAACATTCCAATTATTTGGGGTGAAAGTCAGAGGTGCGATCGCACTAATTTGAGTACCCGGGTCAAAATTAATCGTAACGTTGGCAGTAGGTGCGGTAGTCAAAACCACTCCGTAGGTAGCCGTTGCACCGCCTTCAGCAATATTTGTACTGCCTGCCGATTGCACGATCGACACACCCGGACTATCGTTATCTGTAATCGATGCTGTCACATCGGGCATCGCTTTGGCGTTATAACTGGCATCGGTACTGGTAACTGTGTGAGCGATCGTGCCGCTGTGGGTTCCTTGTGCTAGATTGTCGTCGATCGCACTTACAGTCACAGTTTGATCGACATTCCAGTTAGTGCTGTCAAAAGTAATCGGTGTGGCGATCGGGCTAATTGCATTGCCAGTATTAAAGCTAATATTAACCGGTGCCGTCGGTTCCGAAGTTAGCTTGACGTTGTAACTGCCAGTTGCACCGCCTTCTGTAGCAGTGATGTTCGTAGGTGCAATGCTGAAACCGGCAGTATCGTCATTTGTGATAGTAGTTGTAGCAGTTGCAGCAGTAAAGGTAGGTGTCGGCCCCGGTGCAACAGGATTCGACAGCGTAACCGCAACTGTTTCGTCGGGTTCTACTAATCCGTCGCCTACCACATTTAATGTGATAGTTTTAGATGTTTCCGCCGCCGCAAAATTGATTGTGCCACTAATACCCGTTGCCCCAGAAGTGCCGCCGATGCTGTTGTAGTCGCTGACGTTAGTAGCAGTTCCTCCAATTGTATAATTGACGCTACTTGCTACACCAGTGCCTCCGCTGCGAGTCACGGTAAAAGTCAGAGGAGTTGGGCCGCTATTAGCTTCGGGAATGCTGGCAATATCGGCGGCTACAGCGTAAGAAACAGTACCGTTAGCTGCAATAGTTAGTGTTGTTTGATTAGTTGTACCTGCAACGCCACCAGTAATTGTGCCAAAGTTGAGAATTGCGGTTTCGGCGTTTTCAGGGAGATTATCTGGTTTGATAGTAACTGCAACATCCTGGGTGAGAGTAGTAGTGCCGGCGGGGAAAGTAACAGTAGTAGGGGAAATGGTGTAGTCTGAATTTTCGGTGGCACTGCTGCTGGGGTCGATGACAATTGGTACTGTCACGTCAGCGTCAGGAGTGGCGCTGATAGTAACGGGAATACTGACTACTGTATCCGCAGTTCCTTCAGTGCCACTGTAAGTGGTCGCACCGAAATTTACCGCCGGAGATGTATTCAGCAGAATCGAGGTGTTTTGACCGCCAAAATTCGCCGTAGCTAAATCGGATAAGCCATCTTTGTTAAAATCGCCTACAACAATACCTTGGGGATTGGTTCCCACAATAAAATTAGTGGCAGTCCCAAAGCTGCCATTGCCACTTCCAAACAAGACGGAGACATTGCCTGATCCATTGTTAGCTGTGGCTAAATCGAATTTTCCATCGGCATTGAAGTCGCCAGCAGCAATAGCAAGGGGTTGTGTTGCAACGCCAAAATTTGTAGCTGTACCAAAGTTACCCGTACCATCTCCTAACAATATGGATACGTCGTTTGAGCTTTCGTTACTCGTTGCTAAGTCAGGATTGTTGTCCCCGTTAAAGTCTCCTAGAGCGATGTAATTAGGGCTATTCCCAACGGTAAAGTTAGTAGCTGTGCCGAAACTGCCAGTACCTGTCCCTAGCAAAATAGAGATGTTATTTGAGCCTGAGTTGGCTGTTGCTAGGTCTGATATCCCATCTTTGTTAAAATCACCGACGGCAACAAAATAGGGACTTGAACCTAGGCTAAAGTCGGTAGCAGTTCCAAAAGTTCCAGTGCCAGTTCCCAATAGAACGGAAACGCTGCTACCACTTTGGTTAGCTGTTACTAAATCTTGGTTGCCATCTTTATTGAAGTCGCCGACAGCGACAGTATAGGGACTTGAACCTACGCTAAAGTTGGTGGCAGTTCCAAAAGTTCCATTGCCATTACCCAATAGAACAGATACGTCGCTAGTGCCGTAGTTTGCAGTGGCTAAGTCAGCATTGCCATCCCCATTAAAGTCATCTACAGCCACAAACCAGCTATAGAAATCAGTTGGCGTAAGGTTGGTAGCAGTACCAAAGTTGCCAGTGCCATCTCCCAGTGCGATCGAGATGCCAATTCCAGTGCTGGCAAAGGCTAGGTCAAGGTTGCCGTCTTTGTTAAAATCGCCACTGGCAACTTTACGGAGACTGTATGTTATGGGAAAATTAGTCGCAGCACCAAAAGTAGACAAAACATACTCGTAACCCGCTAACACTTCGGCTTCAAATACCAGCGGTGTGTTAATTTCCCCGGTTCTCACTTCCAGTTCCCAGTCCCCACCCTTTGCTACACTTCCCGTGAGGTTTTGGGAAGCCGCAACATTGGCATTTGTGAGTTGGGCGATGCGCTGGATGAATGCGATCGCACTTAATGCCACATTACAACCGTAAATCAGAATGTCCGCGCCCAGAGTGAAAGCACTCCGCCACTGCCGCAATTTCTCGGAATAAGCCTCTAGATTGTCTAAACTCAAGCTACCGCCGCCGAGTTGCAAGCTACCCGGAGCACCGTGAGAAACGATGTGAATGCTGTCAATATTGGTACGAAGAGCTAAAATTTGAGTAATTTGGTCGATCGCATCCCGGTTCCCATCCAACACTACTACTTCCGTACCGGGTGTTACCCCAGCAACTAAACTTTGATAATTTGGTACTTGAGTGTCGATAAAGGCGATCGCACTTCCTGAAACTTGAGTATTTAAATTTGGCATAATACACCTACTTGGGGGTAAAAAAAGACAATAATTTTCCCGTTTCGCGACGTGCGTCCTAAACTCTTTCTGAATGTTGTAGTAACCATAACAGTTCTTTAAGAGAATATATGTAAAATTTTCCCGTAAAAACACTTATTTAATTAAAGTTTTGATAAAGATGGGGAAATTTCTTAAGTAATATTGCGGGCGATCGACCGCGAGGTTGATGGCTTAACACAAAAAATTTTCAATCGCAAGTGTAATTATACTTAAATATTAAGAGATTTTTGATATACAGCGTATTCCAGTTTATCAAGCAGTAAGGCACACGGCAGTGCCGTATCCCTACGGGGATAGCTTTATCCGGGGTGTACTTCATAAACCTGGAATCCGCTGTATGTGCGATCGGGGCGGGTTTACTATAGCTTTTATCAAAAAGATGAGGTATGACTGTATGACTGACAGCTTATATAACCACTAAACTAAGAGGGCTGAAGCCCAACTACGTACCTCATCTTTCTGAGAACCGCTATATATTATTGATTTTAGGCAATTATTGTTGGTAAAACCCGCCCCTACGAGTTATTCGTTACCATCTTGACGGGCGATTCCCTACGGGATAGCTTCGCTTCACGCACTTACTTCAAACTTCCATCTATCTCTGCCAAAATCCCCTCAGCTTCCCCGCACAAAGCATCGTGACAGCAACCGTTACTCGCCAACAATCCCCCCCACTGACTGACATCTCCCCGGTTATATTCCAAAGCAGAACCGTCAAAACGAGTAAATCGACCGCCCGCTTCCGTCAAAATCAATTCCGGTGCCGCCAAATCCCAATCTTTCGGTGCAGACTTCCCCGAAAGCGCAATATAAACATCAGCCTTTTGTTCCACAATTGTCGCAATTTTACAGCCGATGCTGCCGACGGCTAGTTGATTTTGACAAGGCAGTTTGTGCAATAATTGATTGAAGCGATCGTCTCGGTGACTGCGGCTGGTTACTATAGATAAATCTGTCGCTGTATTTCGCGCAGACACCTGCAACTTTACCGCAGAACCGCCCCGACTTTCCACAAAAGCACCCGCATCGCGGATTGCGTAATAAATCTTTTGCTGTTGGGGCCAAGCCACAACTGCCAATACCGGTCTTCCCTGGTATGCTAAAGCAATGTGAACTGCAAATTCGCCTGTCCTGTCAATAAAATCTCGCGTTCCATCCAAAGGGTCAATAATCCAAACCCAATCTTGAGTTAAGGGAATTTGCCCGTTTTTTTCTAAATAAGATTTGTAAGTTTCTTCGCTAAGATAACCAAATTCTGCATTCCCTAAAACAGACTGCAATTCGTCGAGAATGTAAGAATTGACAGCGACATCGGCCGCGGTGACGGGCCCATCTTTTTGCTCTTGGATGTCGAGGTTAGGAGTGTTGGAATCCTGCCGATAATAGGATTGTAGGATATCTGATGCACTCCAGGCGATCGATCGGGCAATTTCGCTGATTTCTTCGAGAGTTTTCATTTTTAACCGCAGATAAACGCTGATTAACGCAGATAGGTGTTCGTGTTTGCAAGTTGTCTAATAACAACTATCAACTGACACCTGTCAATTGTCAACTAACACCTATCAACTGTCAACTGTCAACTGTCAACTGTCAACTGTTCTCTACCAATTAATATGAGGATATTTCCATTCGTAATAATTGGGAAACACAAAATTAGTAAAGGAAACCGAAATACTAACCTCCAAGGATTTTACGTGGTGCCACCAACCGACAGGAATAAAGATAACTTCTCCCGGTTCCAAAATCACCTCGATGATTTTTGCATCTCTGTAAAGCGGATACTTTTCGTAGTCGGGATTTTCGCCGTCAACCTTGCTGAAAACTCCGACGTGATTGTAAAGCAGAGGTGTTTGCTGCGGAGAAATCAATTTAATGAGTTTGCGTCCCGATACCTGTGCTAAAACTAAGTTAACTGGGTCGTGGTGCAGCGGCGTAATCGTACCTTTCGGCCCGAACCAAAAGAAAACTCTGCCTTTTGTGTCCGTGGGATTGAGGTATTCTGGAAAAATTTCAATATCGTTGAATAAGGGTTTAAATTCCTCTCTTTCCAGAGTTTGGTTGTTAGCAACCATGTAATAATCGTTGCTAGGCCCGCCCTTGACCACCATCTCTACATATTTGCGGAATAAAACAATTTTTTTGTGATTTTCTATCTTAATTTCGTAATTCGGGTCTGAGTTGCGGTTGGCTTGAATTTGTACCTCTGCATCGCCATATTTTTGCTGCAAATACTCCGGCGTCCACAACTGCAACGCTTTCCAGTTGTGCATAATGTTGGTAATAATTACTGGAGTATTTTTGGCGTAGTAATTTTCGAGAAAATACTCTCTAGAAAGGCTGCTTTTGCGTTCGATTGTGCCAAACTTGGAAGACAATGCAGCTAATTGATTGTGAATCCTGAGATGCGATTCTAATTTCTGCAATAACTGCACGTACTGACTACCTGCTTGAAAGTAGGGATGAGATGATATTTCCCTAACTTCTGCGGTGGCTGTTTCCGCATCTATGCCGGTATTTATTAGCGCTTGAATGATTTCTGCGTCAGGTTGATTTAATAATTTGTTGGCCGCCACCCACTGTCTCATATTGTCGGGAATTTCTGGTTTGCTTGGGGTGAGTAGATTAGGCAAGTTTTGCGTCAGCCATTCTAGATTAACCTGTTGTTGCTCGCTTAGGGTAATCCGCAAAGGGGGAAGGGTGATACTTAGAGGTTGGGTGTCAGGCATGATTCGGGTATGTTGTTTTGGGACTGTTTGGTTTGCGGTTATCTTACTAATATAGCAATTTTAACGAACCGCGAAGGCGCTAAGGGCGCTAAGGAAGAAAGGGAAAGGGAAGGTGTTCGGAATTTTTGTCAAGGTTGTTTTTCGGATTTTAACTTAGGGAGTGGTGTCTGTTCAAGTTTTCTAGCTTGGATATGTTTTTCCCGGATACTTTCGTTGATTTTTAGGGAAAGTTAACCGTTATTCATCCAGTCGCGGGTTCCTAAAATTTTGCAGGAATCGGCAGCAATTTTAGCGGCTGCTGCCAAACTATCTGTAAAGTTATTTTGCAAAATGTAGTGACAGAAAGCCCCGTGAAAAATATCGCCAGCGCCTAAAGTGTCTGTGGCTTGAAGTTGAGTGACTTCTATACTGCCGTAAGTGCCATTGCTGAGGTATAAAATTGATTTTTCGCCGCGAGTGATGGCTGTGTTGGGAATTCCCGCTGCTGACAGATAAGCAAAGACTTGTTCGGAATTGTCGCAGTCGGGCGGATGAAAGTTATCGGAACATACCGCCCATTCAATGAAAGGCAATATTTCTTCTAATCCGGGTTTCCAACTGCCACCATCTAGAACAATGGGAATGTTTTTTGACTTGGCAAGTTGAGCAATTTCTTGGCTGGCTGCGATTTGATGTCCGTCAAGCAGTACAATACTAACTGATGTTAAAATATCGGGGTGAATTGCTTGACTGTTAACTTGCGATTTAGTAGCATTGATGGAAATTACAGATCGATCGCCCGTTGCTTCAGTTACAATAATCGAGGAAACTGGCGGCGAGTGCGATCGCCCCGGCTCCAAATCAATTATCCTGACATTATACTCCCCTAAGTCTGCACGAATTAATTGGGCGATCGCGTGAGTGCCCAAAACCCCCGCCCATATCGCCGCATTCCCCAAATAGCTAAAAGTCACCGCAGCATTAGCCGCAGGCCCGCCCGCAGCAATGGTAAAATCAGAAGCAACAACTTTCTGATTTTCACCCGGAGGCCCAACAGCCAAATAAACTAAATCTAAAGTCGCCAATCCCAAAAACAATCCCGTTTTCATATCTGCGTTAATCTGCGTTAATCCGCCTTCATCTGCGGTTAAAAATCCAAATCTTAAAATGCAAGCAAATCCCAATACAGGAACACTTTACATCGTCGGAACCCCGATCGGCAACCTCGAAGACATGACCTTTCGCGCCATCCGAATTTTGCAAGCAGCAGACTTCATCGCCGCCGAAGATACCCGCCATACAGGCAAACTTTTGCACCACTTTCAAATCAAAACTCCCCAAATCAGCTATCACGAACACAACCAACACCAACGACTCCCCGAATTAATCGACAAACTGCATTTAGGAAAAAGTATCGCCCTCGTCACAGACGCCGGAATGCCCGGAATTTCCGACCCCGGATACGAGTTAGTCAAAGCTTGCGCCGATGCTAATATTAACATTATTCCGATTCCCGGCCCTACCGCCTGCATTGTTGGCATAACTGCATCAGGATTGCCCACAGAAAGATTTGTATTTGAAGGTTTCTTACCCGTGAAAGGTCAAGAACGCCAACAGAGTTTAGAAGCTTTGCAAATAGAATCCCGCACTATAATATTATACGAATCTCCCCACCGATTGCGGCAAACTTTACAAGATTTAGCAAATATTTTGGGAAGCGACAGACAGATTGTACTGGCGAGAGAGTTAACTAAAATGCACGAAGAGTTTTGGCGTGGTAGTATGGAAAGCGCGATCGAACTTTACACAACTCGCGAACCCCAAGGAGAATTTACCCTCGTAATTGCCGGCATCCAAACAGCAGCGCCGATATTCTCCGAAGACGCCATCAAAGCAGAATTGCAGACATTAATTGCAGAAGGCATAACTCGTTCCCAAGCCAGCCGCCAGCTAGCGCAACAAACATCCCTCCCCCGCCGCCAAATCTACCAACTCGCCCTCACACTTGGCGACAGTGAATCGCTAGAACAACCCTGAGATAATTTGTGAATATCTCTCTTCTCCTCTGTGCCCTCTGCGCCCTCTGCGGTTAAATAAAAAAAGCTAGATAATCACACTCAGAATTATATGGTACGCGGAAACTACGATCGACAAAAACCATATTTACGCAACCCCCACATCAACAAACCAATCGCCGAAATTTATGCAGACTTAGACGCCTTTAGCTGGGAGATATTTGAAGACCAACCCCACCGCTTCGATACCGTCAGTTTCTACGTCTTGCTTCCCCCGCTGTTTTACGAAGGAAAATTCATCAAAGGAATTTACTTCAGCGAAGCAGTCGAACTCATCAACAAACTATTTCCCCAACTTTCCTCAGTATTTTTATCCTTCGCCTATTCCCCCGGAATCTCCTATTCCTGGGCACCCGTAGCCGACGCCTACTCCAGTTTATACAAAAATCCACAGCGAGATAAGTGGTTTCGGGAAACTTATGCCGATCGCGCTCACAAACCAATCATACCACTGCAAGACACCGACTTCATCAACGAATACTTAATTTCCCCTCGCAACGTCCCCGCCAAAGACATAGACCTCCTCGCCGTCGCCCGAATTTCCGAAGAAAAAAATTTGCCAATCATAGCCAAAGCCTTAAAAGTTTACCGCCAAAAATATCCGCAAAAACCGATAAAATTAACAGTAGTCACCGGACACGAATTTGATGCTAGCAACCTGAAAACCCTCGACGAGTACGCCTTAAAAGAATGGCAACAAATAGAAACAATTTTAGGCAATCCCTCGGACTACATTAACTTAGTGCCGAGAGTTGACTACTACAGCGAAATACCCACATATTATTCGCGATCCCAAGCATTCGTCCTCGGTTCCCTCCTCGAAGGAAAAAACCGGGGAATTACCGAAGCCATGAGTTGTAACGTACCAGTAATTTGTTTTGAAGAATTCAACCAATACGCCAGAGGAAACTCGCCAGTTTTCCCCGAAGGTGCGGGTATTTACGCCAAATTTGACCCAGAATCTCTCGCAGATACTATATATACAGTATTGGAAAATCAAACTGAATTCAAACCGCGACTTCAGTATTTAAAACATTGCGGGCGCAAGAACTTTTTCAATACTTGTATAGACAGTTTTCCTTACTACCAGCACAACATTCCTGACTACAAACCCGGAGATGCTGTTAATAACTTGTGGCTGGATTTAGCAGTTCAGCAAAATTATCAAGTCAGCTTGAACAGCTTTTTGTACGGAGGTTCACCCATTTCTCACCTGCGCGGGATAAATACGATTCAGCAAAATCTCGGCGAGTTAACAAAATTTATAGCTGAGTAAGATACCTACAGTAGGGACACTCCAAGATCCCATTGGTGTCAACTTAAGCCGAAAGCTTTGAGAAATCTCGTTTTTACCCCAGTCTAGATCCCCCTAAATCCCCCTTAAGAAGGGGAGTAGGGGTTGACTTTGAGAAGACTCCTGTCCCCCCCTTTTTAAGGGGGGTTAGGGGGGATCTGGGCCTAATCGTCAGACAGTAGAGTGGTACTACATTTAACGTTAAGTTGACACTAATGGGCATTGCCGTTTCCCTGCGGGGATATGTCGCACCAAAGCCGATCGCAATTGTCTAAAACCGCATAAATTAGTAATTTACGATACAGTAAAAACCGCAATTAGGGTATTATAAAAGATAGTGACTTTCACAATTAGGGCAGACCGGAAACAAAAGTTATTTAACTGTTATCAATTCTGGAAATAAGATGTCATTCACTAGGAGAAACACATAATGCACGACTTGAAAGTTGTCATCATCGGTGCGGGAATTGGCGGCTTAACTGCGGGCATTGCCCTCGAACAAGCGGGCTATCAAGTTGAAATATACGATCGCGTTAAAGAACTGCGCCCCGCAGGAGCCGGAATATCTTTGTGGTCGAACGGGGTCAAAGTTCTCAACCGACTCGGTTTAGGCGAAAAGATGGCAAAAATTGGCGGGCAAATGGAGCGCATGGAATACCGCACCAAAACCGGCGAACTCCTGAATGATATCGATTTAATGCCGCTAATTCAACAAGTCGGTCAGCGCCCCTATCCCGTTGCCCGCCGAGATTTGCAAAATATGTTGCTAGCAGGATTTAAGGGAGAAGTCAAGCTCGATCGCAAGTGTATCTCTGTAGAAGAAGACGAAAGCGGAGTAACAGCAATCTTTGAAAACGGAGACAAAGCGCGGGGCGATTTGTTAGTGGCGGCTGACGGCGTGCGATCGATTTTGCGTACATATATATTGGGCCGCGAAGTAGAGCCGAAATACGGCGGCTATATCAACTGGAACGGGTTAGTTCCGGCAGATGAAAAACTCGCGCCGAAAGATACTTGGGCGATATATGTCGGCGATCACAAACGGGCGTCAATGATGCCGGTAGCGGGCGATCGATTTTACTTTTTCTTAGATGTTCCTTTGCCCAAAGGTACACCCGCCAATCCCGACAACTACAAAGCGGAACTTAAAGAACACTTTCAAGGCTGGGCAGAACCCGTGCAATTGTTAATAGACAGGTTCGATCCCGCAGCAGTGGCGCGGCCGGAAATTCACGACGTAGGGCCGATCGACCGCTTCGTTCGCGGTAAAGTTGCTTTGCTGGGAGATTCCGCCCACGCCACCTGCCCGGATCTCGGACAAGGCGGCTGTCAGGCGATGGAAGATGCGCTGGTACTTAGCAACTACCTTTTGAGTACGAATTTGGGCGTAGAATACGCGCTAAAACGTTACGAAACCGAGCGCAAACAGCGGGCCAATGCAGTCGTAGAAAAAGCCCGACAGCGCGCAGAACAAATACACGGCAAAGATCCGCAGGTAACAGAACAGTGGTACGAACAATTGGCTGATGAACGGCCAACTGATGTCACCGATGCGATCGCCAAAATCATCGCGGCCGGCCCGTTACACTAATACGAATAGATGATTTCCAGGAGACAGCATTGCTGTTTCCCTACTCATCCTTCTTCCTAACATCCGTTACATAATCCGTTGCCGAACTTCTTCAATAAAAAATGTCAGGCAAACTTACTACTCACGTTCTCGATACAGCCCGCGGCTGTGCGGCAGCAAATATGTCGATCGCCCTGCATTCAATTGACCCAAACTCCGGCGAAAAAACCCTGCTGAAAACTGTAACAACTAATGCTGACGGTCGCACCGCAGCTCCGTTACTATCAGAAAGCGAACTCAAACCGGGAGTTTACGAATTAGTCTTTTCCGTTGGCGAATACTTCGCGCAGTGCGCCGAAAATTTGCCAGAACCGCCGTTTTTAAACAGCGTTCCGATTCAGTTCGGCATCGCCGATTCCACCGCACACTATCACGTACCTTTGCTAGTTTCCCCTTGGTCGTACAGCACTTATAGAGGTAGCTGAAGTCAGTTGTCAGTTGTCAGTTGTCAGTTGTCAGTTGCGGTGCTCTGAGCGTAGTTTAGTATTGTAGGGTGCGTCAGCCCTTTCTCGTTTCCCTTGTAAGTAAGCGTAAGTGTTCTAGCTGACGCACCCTACAGGCCCCTAGAAGCCCACCCCACAAGAGTTTGATTGTTTTTTGACAGCCAATTTAAATGCAGAACAGCTTAACAGCTTAGTCAGTTGTTAGATAGTATTTTCTTGACACTCCCCAGCCTAAAGGCGTGGGGATTCTTAATTCATCGACTGACCTTTAAGCACCATGTCCTTGCGGCAGTCCTTAAACCTTTCAACCGTACAATAGTACAAATTGACGAGTCTAATTCACGGTAACCCCAGAGGGTCTATCTCCAAAAGCGTACTAGGATACAAGCCTAGAGTTTGGGTATGCCCTACCCTACTTAACAAAGCAAGAAATTGTTTGTTTTTACTGGTTTAAGGATGCGTTGATCCTTTAGCTGTTTTAAGAGTTTTCGCCGCTCTGCGTCCCCCGGTTTATACCTAAAAGTGTGTCTTAACTGTTTCACGATGGTAAAGGAGTTTAACCTTGACTATTTTAGTATACTACAAATACCAGCAATTCCTGATTTTTAGGAATGGATTTAAGAAATTAAAGCCGCCCTAGAAGGACGGGGTTTTAAACCCAATTTCCTGATAAACAATGCAATATTCTTTAGTTGACCTCAACCAAATCAGCCAGGAAGAATTTACAGAAGCTTTGGGTGCGATTTTTGAACACACGCCCGACATCGCCCGCCGCACTTGGGACGATCGCCCTTTTGCCTCCACAGCCGATTTGCACGCCAAAATGGTAACAGTTGTCAGCGCCATGACTGATGCCGAAAAATTAGCTTTGATTCAAGCGCATCCTGACTTAGGAAGCAAAGCAAAAATGGCGGAAGCATCAGTTAGCGAACAGACAGGTGTAGGTTTAGATCGGCTATCTGTTGAGGAGTTCGATCGCTTTCAATTCCTGAATCGATCGTACCGCGAAAAGTTTGGTTTCCCCTTCATTGCTGCGGTGAAAAAACACACTAAAACCAGCATTCTCGAAGCATTTAAAAGCCGCCTCGATAATTCCCCGGAAACTGAAATGCAGCAGGCTTTAGCTGAAATTTGCGAGATTGCCCGCTTTCGGATCGAGTCAGCAATCCGAAATTAATCGGGCGGGCAGGATGCCCAACCCCTACTCCCCACAAGAAAATTCAATTTTTGTGGAACAAGCATCTTGCCTGTTGCGGGCGGGCAGGATGCCCAACCCCTACTCCCCACAAGAAAATTCAATTTTTGTGGAACAGGCATCTTGCCTGTTGCGGGCCGGCAGGATGCCCAACCCCTACTCCCCACAAGAAAATTCAATTTTTGCCCCCATGCCTAAGTCAATATCACCCGATCGGGTGATACTTCCCGCCAAAAAAGTTCTATAATGGTATCATAAGACACAGAAAAGATTCGGACATACCAAATCAAGCTGGTATGGTGACAGGTTTCCATGTGTCTCCCAGAAACCACTCTCTTGGAGGCAAAGCCATGACATTCTTCAATCGCCAACTCACAACAAAATCCCCCGCGCCAGTACCTGTAGAAGAAATTAAACAGGCTCAGCACGAAGAACATTTAGGCCACCTGCACGGCATTTTCCGGCACTGGATGTGGCTTAGCCCATCCAATCACCGCGCCCAGTAAATCAGGTATTTCTCCGCCGCCGCAAACAAGCCATAAAGCACGGTTCCCATCACCGCCAAAACCATCAATCCTGCAAAACCTAAAGGCACGTCAAAGTTAGAACTCGCGGTGACAATTAAGTAGCCGAGGCCTTTGTTGGATGCTACTGTTTCCGAAATTACAGCGCCGACAAAGGCGAGGGAAATTGCTACTTTTAGAGATGCAAAAACGTAGGGTAAGGTGTGGGGGAACCCGACTTTTTGGAAAATTTCGATTTGCGATGCACCAAGCGATCGCATTACATCTTTCATCTCGGGTTCTACTGTATCTAATCCTAAAGCTACGTTAACGGCGATCGGGAAAAATGCCAGCAAAAAAGCAGTCAGAATTGCCGGCACCGTACCGATGCCAAACCACAGCGCAAACAGCGGCACTAACGCTACCTTCGGTACAGTATTGAACCCAACTAATAGCGGGTACAGAACTACATAGGCAATCCGCGAATATCCGATTAGAAAACCCAGCACTATGCCCGCTACAATGGCGAGGATGAAACCCGCGAGAGTTGTAAACAGAGTTTGTCCGGTGTTTTCGATCAGTGCTTTGCTTTGAGTGAAAGTTGCGACGATAATCGCAGAAGGTGCGGGCAGGTTGTACGGGGGAATTTTGAACAGCAATACTAGAAGTTCCCACAGCACGAACAGCAAGATTGTCGCAGCAATTGGCATCACAACACTTGCTGTTTTTGACCGAGCAAATTTCTCTAAATCTTCCATTGCTTTCTCGTTTTTTAATTGCGGTGAATGTGCCGGCGCAGTTCTGCTACAATGTGGTTGAATTCATCCGAGACCATCATATCTAGATTGGTGGGACGCGGCAGGTTGACTTTTACTTTATAGACGATCGTACTCGGACGCGGGCCCATTACATAAACTGTATCCGATAAGAAAACTGCCTCCCGCAAATCGTGAGTGATCAAGATGCAAACGCACTTCACCCGCATCCACAAATCTTGCAGCATCACCCACATTTCCTCGCGGGTGAAAGCATCTAGCGCCCCAAAAGGTTCGTCCAGCAGCAGTATTTCCGGTTGGTGAATTAACCCCCGACACAGGGAAGCCCTCTGCCGCATTCCTCCCGACAACTGCCAGGGAAACTGTTTCTGAAAGTCTTGCAATCCGACTGTAGCTAACAATTCTTGGGCTTGGCGCACAAACTTTTCGCGCCGCTTCGGATCTTTAGATTCCCGCTTGTAAGGCTGCACTACTTCCAGCGGCAGCAGTACGTTGTCGAGGGTATTTCGCCAAGGCAACAGCACGGGATTTTGAAACGCAATTCCGACATTTTTGAGCGGTTTGGTAATCTTTTTGTCCCGAATCCGAATTTCGCCGATCGGCGCTGGAGATAGCCCCGAAACCATCCTCAAAATAGAAGTTTTACCGCAGCCGCTCGGCCCCACAAACGACACAAATTCCCCCTGGGCGATCGACAGAGAAATCTCGTCAATAATTCGCCTCGGTTGCCCGTCAACTCGATACTCCAAACCCACCCGATCGAATTCCAAAAGAGTCGGTTCTTGCGTTTCGATCGCATCTGTTATAATTTTAGGCTGTACCACGATTAGTCTACCTCCTTTCTTTAATAGAAACTCAGATGTGGATGCGGTAAACAGTATTATCTCAACATTGTCCCGTCACCACTATCCTGCATACAAAAACAATTTCAAATTTATCTATTTATTGTTGATAATTGGGAACTGTGCTGTATCAGAGAATACAAAATTTCGCACGAGCAAGTAAGCGATCGCAGCATCAGCCAGTGCAGCCGAAAATAACAACTTATTTATTTGATTGTTGTTTGACAAAAACCAAATAAATGTGTTTCTGTATACAGTAAGTCAAGTAATTAGAGTATACGGTATACTGCAAGCCAGAGCGCTGCTTAACTTGGACGCAAGATCCGCAGAGATTAGCGATCGAGTTTGGCGCGCTAAATAGGTTTTTCCTTCGGTTGGTTGTCCAAATAGCAAGCTTTTTTATATGAAAAATACGTGGTTAGTACGATCGCTATCCCTAGTGCCGATCGCAGCGCTACTAATTCTGACTAGCTGCCAATCTCAGCAGCCGAATGCCGCAACTACCCCTGCACCGGGGGGAGCAACTACAACAGCGGCGGCTGACACCGCACAGAAACGCACGATCAAAGTCAATCCATCTTGGCTGCTGCAAGGCGACAATGCACCGCTAACAATTGCCATTGAAAAAGGCTATTTCCCAGCCGAAGGATTGGATGTCAAAATCGAGCGGGGCTACGGTTCATCTGACACAATTACCAAAGTTGCAGCAGGCCAATTCGCGCTCGGATTTGGCGATATTTACTCGATGATGGAGTTCAACGCCAAGAATCCAAACGATCCAGTAGTAGCAGTTGCAATACCTTACAACCGATCGGCTTTTGCAATTGTCGCCCTCAAGTCGAGCAACATTGCAGATCCTAAAGGATTAGCCGGCAAAAAGCTAGGAGCTCCCGCAGGAGATGCACCGCGCAAATTGTGGCCGGTATTTGCCCAAAAAACGGGCGTGCAGGCCGACTCAGTAGAGTGGATTACAATGGAGCCCAAGCTGCGCGAAACATTATTAATTAAAGGCGATGTGGATGCGGTGACCGGCTTTGCAACAACGATAATCCCTGCATTAGAAAAAGCAGGCAAAAAGCCGGAAGATATGAATGTCTTTTACTACACCGACAACGGTTTAGATTTGTACGGAAATGCGATCGTTGTTAAAAAAGCCTTTTTAGAAAAAAATCCAGAAGTAGTAAAAGGCTTTTTGAGAGCGTATTTTAAAGGACTTCAAGATACATTAAAAGATCCGGCAGCCGGATTGGAATCGGTGGTGAAAGCTGGAGATAGCTTGATGGACAAAAATGCGGAAAAGCGCCGCCTGCAAATTGCTTTAGAAAGGCTGTACGTCACTCCCGAAGTTGAAAAAGTTGGCTTGGGAGGAGTCGATCCAACTCGTCTGGAAGCCACAGCCAAACAAGTAGCAGAAGTCTTAAAAATAGCAGCTCCGCCAGTTAATCAGATATTTGATGAGAGCTATTTGCCTCCGAAAGAGGAGCGGGCTTTACCTCCTGCTGCCGATCGCAAACCGTTGACTTAAAAGTCGATCGAATATATTGCCGTTTTCCGAGATCGCTCGGCGGTTGAAACCGCTCCTTGTCAAACAAAGTCCGCGCAACGCGAGACTAAGAAATCGAGGGGTATTATACTCGTTACCAGGCTCTTCCTGGTAACGCAGATCCGGAGGCTCTGCCTCCAATTTCGCTATTTACGGTGTGAGGATCATGTCTAAATCTTTATTTTTCCAAATCCTGCTGACAGCAACGCCAGCCTTTTTTTGTATTAATTTTCTGCATTCTCCTGCCAGCTTTGCTGCGGAAATTGCCGCTGCTGAAACCGAGGAAGCAACAGCCCCAACAGCAGAGTTACCGCTAGCAGAATTGGTTGCATCGCCAGTGGCGATCGCACCAAGTAAAACACAGATAAACCCGGCGGTAACGCCAGAAATAGCCGCCAAGATCGAACTAAACGATCGACAACAGGAGAATAATTCACTCACTCCCGACAGCGAAAAAGTCACATCAGTTTCTCAGCTAAACGATGTTACACCTGCCAACACAGTAACTGAAGAATCCGGCGAAGCACAAATTGCGATCGCACCAATTCCCACCCAGACAAATCCAGCGGTAACACCAGAAAATTCCGCCGCGATCGCACCCAAAAATCAACCAGAAACAGAGCCGGAAAAAGTTCCAGCATTTTCTCAAGAAAACGAGGTAAAACCTAAAGAAACAGCAGCCCAAGAATCCGGCGGATCGAACGTATTGGCAGAGTCAATGCAAACGCAGGAAAATCGGGCACCGGCAAATATTGACGATATCCAACAGATAGATAGCCTGGAAATAAACGACGATTCCGAAATAGAGCAAGTCACCTCAGTTTCCCAACTCAGCGATGTCAAACCCACAGATTGGGCATTTCAAGCACTGCAATCATTAGTTGAACGCTACGGCTGCATCGCAGGATATCCCGACGGCACCTATCGCGGAAATCGAGCTATGACTCGCTACGAATTCGCCGCCGGCTTGAATGCTTGTCTCGATAAAGTGGCGGAGTTGGTAACAGCAGGAACATCCAACTTAGTTAAAAAAGAAGATTTACAAAAACTCCAGAAACTGCAAGAAGAATTTGCGGCAGAACTAGCAACGCTGCGCGGTAGAGTCGATGTATTAGAAGCTCGCACGGCGGAGCTAGAATCCAATCAATTCTCGACCACAACGAAACTCAATGCTACGGTTTGGTTCAACCTCACATCAGCATTTCCCACAGGCGACATCACTGCCGAACGCAGCCGAACTGCCCCGAACAGCGCCTTTGCTGCCCCAACTCGGGATGCAAACAATCGACCGACTCGCGTCGATCGGGATACTCCTGAAACTACTTTTAGCTACTACGCTTTCTTGACGCTAAATACCTCGTTTACAGGCAAAGATTCCCTGGTGACTCAGTTAGTTTTCGGCAACGGCAACTCGCCTGCAAACGAACTGGTATCGGCGGGTTTTTACAACTCTTGGGGAACGCCGTTTTTAGATCAAACAGGAGTGCCGACAGCTAATAGTGTGGGAATTCGCGAGATGTCCTACACGTTTCCAGTAGGAGATAAAGTTCAAGTTTCGATCGGGCCGCGGTTGAATTATTATCGATACTTTGACGGCAACCGCTTCACTTTCTTTCTGAGGGGGGCGACGAGTTTTAACTCGAACGGAAGTACGCTGTTGAATGCAGTCGATCGCGGATCGGGCGCTGCTGTCGCTTGGCAAATTGCCAAACCAGTCAGGTTTACGGCTGCTTATATGGCTGAAAATACAGAATTTTTGAATCCTGCGGTATTCAATACGGCTAGCAATCCCAGCGAGGGTTTGTTTAACAGTTCAAACACGATTACAGCGCAGTTGGAATACGCCCCCAGCAACTCTTTCAATCTCAAGCTGATTTACGCGCGATCGAGCCTCAAACCTTATAATGGATTCATCGGCGGAGCAGTGGGCGAGCCGCTGCCTTACGGCTATGCAGATGACGGTTTTGGGGGAAGAGTTAGAGACTCCGGTGCAGATGCTTTTGTGGTCAATTTTGATTGGTTGCTGACCAAAAATTTTGGTTTATTCGGGCGGTATTCCTACGGCCAACTTGAGGTAAATCCGGTAAATCGCGATCGCTCTGGCGGAGATATTAAGGTACAGTCTTTTCAAGTCGGGATGGGATTTCCAGATTTGGGAAAAAAGGGCGCGCTGGGTGTACTTTCATTTGTGATTCCCCACGATTACATATCGGGCCGCAGATTTTTGCTGTCGGGCGGGGGTAATGGCGGGACTCAGTACGAGGTAGAGGGTTCGTACTATTACCCGATTACTAATAATATTGCGATCGTCCAGGCATTTTATGCTATCTTCAATGCCAACAATTTTGATGGCAATCCGACTGTATTTGTGGGAAATCTTCGCACTCAGTTTAGCTTTTAAGTAGGCACACGGCTCCTAAGTAGTCACACGGCAAAGCCGTGTGCCTACAGTTGCAGGTGCGGGTAGGGACACGGCAAAGCCGTGTGCCTACAGGTGTCGCGTACAATCTACAGTCCCTACAAATGTCACCTGCAATCTATACGTATCTGGTGCAGAAACGTCAATGTGCTGTATCATTGATAATGAGTCAGCCAAAACAAACTCTCATTTAACATAAAAGTTTTAGATAGGAGGCTGAATCAACTATTTTTAACAATAGCAAACTAACTTTATTTTAAACTGAAGGATAACTGATTTTGGGCCTTTCATTTCGCGCGATTCGCCGCACTCAATCCCTCCACGAACAAACTTACCAAGCTCTCCGAACTGCTATCCTGTCGGGGGAATTAGCAGGTGGAGAACGCCTGATCGAAACACAACTGGCCCAAATGCTAAACGTCAGCAGAACTCCGGTGAGAGAAGCTTTGTGCCAACTGCAACGAGAGAATTTAGTGACGGCCGATCCGAATAATGGATTGCGCGTCGCTACGCTGTCGATCGCCGATGCTGCGGATCTTTACGATTGCCGGCTCGCTTTGGAACAGTTATCGGCGGCTCAAGCGAGTCAAAATGCTACACCCGCTCAATTGAAACAACTCGAATCGATCGTCCAGCAGGCAGAAAATACAATGCCCCCGCGATCGGGCGAACTCACCAACTATCAACTGCTGTACGCAGACTGCCAATTTCACCGCTTGCTAGCGCAAAGTTCCGGCAATCCTTGGTTGGTAACTCTGTTGGATCAGGTGTTTGACAAAATGATATTAGTGCGGCTCCGCACAATGCAGTACAATCCGGGAGTATTGGAAATTCGCAGCGAACACCGCCGCATTTATCAAGCAGTGAGCGAACAGAATGCACCCGCTGCGGCGCAAGCAATTAAAGAACATTTAATCGCCAGCAAAGCGCGGGTAATTAAAGAAATTCAGGAGATAGAACAGCAGCACGGGAAAATAGATAAGTTAAAATAAAGGCGATCGTACCATTAAAAAGAATCTCTCCCGATCGCCAGAGCGACAATCTCAATTCGCGACCATCTCAATTAACGATCGCGAGCGGGACGCTCGCAATGTAATATGTCAGCAAATTATCCGCGAGAATTAATCGGTTACGGGCAAAATCCGCCCGACCCCAAATGGCCCCATCGAGCGCGCATAGCCGTGCAATTTGTCATCAATTACGAAGAAGGCGGAGAAACCTGCATCCTGCACGGAGATGCGTCTTCGGAAACGTTTCTGTCAGAAATTGTCGGGGCAGTCCCTCTATCGGGACTGCGCCACATGAATATGGAATCCTGTTACGAATACGGCAGTCGGGCCGGTTTGTGGCGGCTGCACCGGATGTTTGTTTCGAGGGGAATACCGGTAACAGTTTACGGGGTAGCGATGGCATTAGAAAGGCATCCCGAAGCAGTAGCAGCGATGTTAGAGGCCGATTGGGAAATTGCCAGCCACGGCTACCGCTGGATCGATTATAAGTATTTTGGAGAAGAAGCGGAACGGGAGCACTTGCACAGGGCGATCGCCCTCCATACGCAAGTTACAGGCAGCCGTCCCCTCGGCTGGTATACCGGGCGCACGAGCCCCCATACTCGCAAGCTAGTAGCCGAGGAAGGCGGTTTTCTCTACGATGCCGACAGCTACGCGGACGACCTGCCTTATTGGGTGTACGAGTGCTCGCGACCCCACCTAGTAATTCCCTACACCCTCGACAACAACGATATGCGGTTTGCCACGAGTCAGGGGTTTAATTCCGGCGATCAGTTTTTTGCTTACCTGCGGGATGCTTTCGACTTACTCTACGCCGAGGGCGAGACAGCGCCCAAGATGATGAGTGTGGGACTCCACTGCCGTTTGGCGGGCAGGCCGGGGCGCGCTGCTGCCCTGGCGCGTTTTTTGGATTACGTGCAGCAGCACGAAAAGGTGTGGCTATGCCGCCGCATCGATATTGCCCGACACTGGCACGAATATCACAAGCCGTAGCATTTTCAAGAACAGGCAAGATGCCTGTTCCACAACCACTCAATTTGATTGTGGGGTGGGCGTCTCGCCCGCGGCCCAAACAAACAGGCAAGATGCCTGTTCCACAACCACTCAACTTGATTGTGGGGTGTCTCGCCCGCGGCCCAAACAAACAGGCAAGATGCCTGTTCCACAACCACTCAATTTGATTGTGGGGTGTCTCGCCCGCGGCCCGATGCCAGCGGAATTAGTTAATTTGCCCTGCGTTAACCGCGCTGGCTTTATAAGCGGCCCATCCACCTCGATCGGAAATATCTTCCCACTGGTACTTCTCCACTAACTCCTGCGGGTACAAGAAAGCCGTTAACACTTCCCCGTCCTCCAAAACCACATCCGACGCATACATATACGGCGGTTCCCCCGCTGCAAGCTGTTCAAATTGTTCTGGAGTCAGTTCGTACACTTCGCCCGGAATTGATACGCCGGAGGCTGCCACTTCGTAAATTGCAGGATGCCAGCCATTTTCTGCGGAGTGCAAGCGGTAAATCGGACGAGTTTTCGCTTCTCTGATAAACTTGGCTTCTCCAAGGTTGCTGTTGTCCGGCTGACCCCGAAGGGCAGAACCGCAAATGAACACTCGTTTGGCTGCAATTGCTGTTTGAGTCATATCCACCCGATAAAAAATTGTGCTTTTTTGTACAGTTAAATCGCCGCGATCGCCTTTATTCTGCTTACTGTGTTTTGCATACAGCAGTTTAAGTGCCAAAGCCATCGATTTTTGTAAACAAGGCTACATAGTTTCGCCCATTTAAATGATATTGCATACAGTATACAACAATTAGTTAAATCAATCAATCAATCAATAGCAGAACTTTAGATGACAATTACATTAACACTTTCAGTCAACGGGTCGCGCCTCAACCGCAGCATTGCCCAACTCGCTCAAATCGGCAAACTGCCGGGAGGAGGCGTCAGTCGGGTAGCATTTACCAAAGCAGATTTGCTTGCCCGCCAACTCGTTGAATCTTGGATGGTAGAAGCAGGGATGACAGTTCGCATTGACGCGGCGGGGAATATTATCGGTCGATATCCCGGAAAGCGCGAAGGTGCAGCGCTAGCCACAGGTTCTCACATCGACACCGTTCCTGTGGGCGGCCATTACGACGGAGTTTTGGGAGTTTTGGCAGGCATTGAAGTGGTGCGGGTACTGCACGAAAATAACGTGCGCTTGGAACATCCCATTGAGACGATCGTATTTACTGACGAAGAATGCACCGTTATCGGCTGCAAAGCGATGGCCGGAAATACAATCAGCGATGCGGCATATTACCGACGCAGCGACGGTACTTCCATTGAAACTTGCTTGGGAAAAATTGGCGGAGATTGGTCAAAAATTGGGGATGCCAAACGCCATCCCCAAGAAATAGCAGCTTTTGTAGAACTGCACGTCGAACAAGGAGGCGTTTTGGAAAGTACCGGCGACGAAATAGGAGTAGTCAAAGGCATTGTCGGACAGTACCGCTATGCAGTAACGGTAACGGGCCGCCCGAATCATGCCGGATCGACGCCCATGCACGCCCGAAAAGATGCGCTGGTAGCGGCCGCACAAATGGTACTGGCAGTCAACAAGCTGGGAGTGGAAACACCCGGAGAACAGGTAGCAACGGTGGGTTACTTAAATGTGTCGCCGAATGCTACAAATATTGTTCCGGGAAAGGTGGATTTTAAAATCGACTTGCGCGATATATCTCAAACTCATTTGGAAGAGTTGTTAGTTAAAATGAAACAGGAGTTTGGGGCGATCGCACTTGCCACTCAAACCGAAGTTGAAATGACCGAAATTCTCCACGTATTGCCGACGCTAGCAGCACCAAAAATTCAAAATGCAATTGCAGAAGTTTGCCGGGAATTAAGCTTGAGTTACACGCATTTAATCAGCCGCGCCGGACACGACGCTCAAGAAATCGGACGGTTTACCGATATGGGGATGATTTTCGTTGCTTCTCGCGGCGGCATCAGCCATGCAGAAGATGAATATACTTCCCCCGAACAGTGTACTCAGGGAGCAAATGCGCTGTTGCAAACGTTCTTGAAGCTCGATCGGCTTTATGGCGAGGGCGATCGATTTGAGATTTGAGATTTGAGATTTGAGATTTGAGATTGAGCGATGTAGGGTGCGTGACTGTGAATTGATTTGGGCTTGTGTGGCAGGCTTTTTTTAGTCACGCACTCCAACTTTATGCAACTTTATATACCAGAGTTTTATAATCCGATTTGGTGTTATATCATTACTTTATGGCGGCGACAAAATTGCAGTAGCAGTTTCATGGATATCAACACCCAAAAAGAAGAATTCAGCTATGCTTACATTTACGCAGTTGCCTCAGCAGCAGGGTGCATCTGCCAGCGAACAACTACTCCTCTAGACAAGCTGGGTGTAGACCTAATTATCACGGGAATAGCAGCATCAGGTTTACCAAACTTTCCCATTCTTTACCTTCAAGTCAAATGTACCTCAAGAGATATCCTCAACGAAAATAGCCTTCGCTATCCCCTGAACATTAAAAACTACGAAGAATTGAGTACAAGCAACGCCTATCCTCCTAGAATTATAATTGTGGTCAGCGTTCCCGATAGAGTCAATGACTGGCTGCAACAAACAGAAGCGGAACTTTGCTTAAAACGCTGCGCTTATTGGATATCATTAGAAGGTGCAGCACCTACTAACAATAAAGAAACCGTCACTATTTCAATACCCAGAACAAATATATTTTCGGCTGAGACTCTGACAACTATCATGCAGCGTATCGCAACCGGGAGACAACTATGAATGTGACAATAAAGGATATTGAATTGCTCAAAAATCTCCAACCTCAACAAATCAGCTACTACTTAGAAGCAAAAGGTTGGAAACAAGCACAACAAATTGACAGCCGCGCTATTATTTGGACAAGCAGCGATATCAAGCCAGAAACCCCTCAAATAGTTTTACCTTTAAATTCCAAGCTTCCCGACTTTCCCGTGTCAATGAACTTGATGCTAGAGACATTGGAGGTTTGTGAAAATCGCTCTCAAATGGAAATTTTAGCAGACTTAATTACTGGGCTTCCTAATACAACTATTCAGGGAATCGTGATTCAAATTCACACTCCTAACGCCGACAAATTAAGTGGCGAGATTACCTTATTAGGTGTCATTGGCGACCAACTGCGGAAAATTAAAACGGAACTTGCAGACAAAGACTACATCCTCGCAATCAAATCTTATCAAGAACGCTTGCCCGTTTTATGTACGGGAGACTTAATCAAAGAAAATCAAGTATTTATTGTCAAAAATACCCGGAGTTTTACCCTAAATGACCAAGGGCAAAACTAACAAAAAATATTATTGTAAAGTCGAGGTGGCTAATCTGCCAGACTTTCCAATATTTTCAAAAATCTTACTTGCCAAAACTCTTGCTAAATTCACAGGAACAGCATTGCCGACCATTTTGTATCCATCAGCAATATACTTGTACTTAAAAATAAACTCATCCGGGAAAGTCTGAACTCTCGCGCACTCTCGCACAGAAAGCCGACGGTAAGGCAGAGGCGAATTGGGGTCAAAAATGCGCTTGTCTTTGCCAACCAAAATCATTTTACTAGCTTGAGGATGGAGAGGCGCGTGTCTGCCGCTTGCCTGAATAGTAAAAGAAGGTTCAGACCAACTTCTAACTCGATTTCGCGACATATAAAGGCTGGAAAACCCCAAATCGGCACATTCGTGATTGGGAATAAACGGGTGATAGTTATCTACTTTACCTTTAATTGGAGTTGGGGCGATCGCCTGCAAATCAAAAATCGCATCTTTCATCGTCAAAACCTCATCTCCAGGTTCGGGAAACTCAAAATCCCAACCCAGATTCTCCCGATAACCAACAACAATCACCCTTTGCCTGTCTTGCGGAACCCCAAAATTTCTAGCATTCAGCAACTTGTACGAAACCCGATACCCGATCGCCTCAAACTGCGATAATATATAAGTGAAAGCATCCTTATTTCTGGCAGCTAAGATACCGCTAACATTCTCAGCTAAAAAAAACAAAGGCTGCTTGTCCCGCACAATTCTGATATACTCCCAGAAAAGCTGACCCCGACAGTCATCAATCCCCCGTTTCGCACCCGCCACACTCCAACTTTGACAAGGAGGCCCGCCGATAATCCCAATACAGTTGGGAATTTCATCAGATTTGATTTTTCTGATATCCCTGCGATCTAAAAGAGTTTCAGGATGATTGAAATTATACGTATCCCAAATAGACTTATCATATTCATTCGCCCAAACCGTATTAAAGCCAGCCAAGCGAAAACCCAAATCCAACCCGCCACAACCCGAAAACAGAGAAAGAATATCCAAAGCCACCTTTTTTAACCCGCAATAAATACAATAAATCAATTATAAACATCTCTTTTCTTAGATATCTATCTCTTTCTTCTCTACCTCTGCGCCCTCTGCGCCCTCTGCGGTTAATAAAAAAAATATAATTCACACACAAACAGAATTTATCATCCTCAATGAATGCAAGTTCCCTCCTCAAATCTTACCAACACTTCGGCGTCCACCTCGGCCTAGAAAGAATTCACCAACTTCTCCAAAAACTAGACAACCCCCACCAACAAGTACCCATTATCCACATTGCCGGCACAAACGGTAAAGGTTCCGTTTGCGCTTATCTCTCTTCCGTACTAACAGAAGCAGGCTATCGAGTTGGACGCTACACATCCCCGCACTTAATCGATTGGACAGAAAGAATTTGCATCAACCAAAAACCGATTTCCCCAACAGAATTGCAACAGTGTCTAGAACGAGTTGTCGCCGCCACCGAAAACAACACCGAAACCCCCACCCAATTTGAAATAATTACCGCCGCAGCTTGGCTGTACTTCGCCGAACAAAAAGCAGACATCGCCGTCATCGAAACAGGGTTGGGCGGTAGATTAGACGCAACTAATGTTTGCGAAACACCTCTCGCTAGCGTCATTACTTCTATCAGTCTGGAACACTGGCAAATACTCGGCCCCACCGTCGCAGATATTGCTGGGGAAAAAGCGGGAATTCTCAAAGCAAAATGTCCGGCAATTATCGGAGAATTGCCAGAATCTGCTAGAATAGTAGTAGAAAAACGCATTCAAGAATTAGACTGTCCGGCAACTTGGGTAAAACCCGCAATAGATTTAGGACAAGGATTCGCAGAATATCAGTTTAATCAAAATGCGGAGAAAATAAAATATCAATTGCCGCTGCTGGGACAAATTCAACTAATGAATTCAGCAATTGCGATCGCAACTATTGAAACTCTCCAAAACCGAGGATGGCAAATTTCCCCAACCGCAATCCAAAACGGTATCGCCAAAACCCAATGGCTTGGAAGACTCCAGCAGACAACTTGGAAAAACCGCAACATTTTAATTGACGGCGCGCACAACCCAGCCGCAGCGATCGCCCTACGTGAATATGTAGATAATCTTAACAGTTCCCAACCACCAATTAACTGGGTAATCGGCATTCTTGCTACCAAAGACTGCGACGATATATTAAAAGCATTACTCAAAAAGGGCGATCGACTTTATCTAGTACCCGTACCCGAACCCAATTCAACATCCCCCGCAGAATTAGCAACCATCGCTCAAAAAATCTGTCCTGAATTAACACTTTGTCAAACTTTTCCTGACTTAACAACAGCCTTAGATGTTGCTGTTGCAGACGACAACTTAACAGTTCTATGCGGTTCCCTGTATCTCGTCGGTCATTTCCTGCAACAACAACTATCCCATTCAAGTTAATTTTGCCAGATTTTCGGCTGTTTAAACACGGGAAATCCATCAGGACTTTTCAGTATTTTTCCCTGTTTGTCCCGTTCGACATCACAGAATACATAATTATCACTCGCATCTCGCATTAAAGCAGGTTGTCCGTCAACAATTTGGTAAGCAGGACGATAAAATTGAACCATGCCTTGATTTTCCACAATTTCTCCGTGTTCATCCCGCAAAATTGGACAACTCACTAATTTGTCTTCCGCATCAATAGCCCAAGAATTAGTTGCGGGATCTAGCAACAATTCCGGGTAAATATTTTGACCGCTAGATGACTTCAGCAATTCACCTTGTTCATCAACTAATGGCATGAAGAAAACAGGTTCTCCTTGAGAATTGCGAAGTAGTTCGTTAGTTTGGGGATGGCGCAGCGGAATTGCTCTCGGTGCAAGCAATTCTACATCGTCCAATTCGGGATGGGGCGGGTGCAAACTCGGTAATTCAGCATCAGTTGCAATGTCGTAATGGCGGGTATATTGCACGGCGGCTTTGGTAAATCCAGCCCGCTGCAACATGGCTTGAATGCCCGGTTGATCTGCTGCAATTAGCAAATCTATATCGCTGACTTTCATAGTTTTAGCGTGGGCGATCGCAGCTTTTGCTAGCATTTGAATTGCTTCTGATTTCCGGTGTTCTGGTTGGACGTACATCCCCAAAACGGAACCGACGCGGCGGGATTGAAAAGGATTTTCAATGTCGTGTTGCTTAATCAAGTATTCGGGGAGACTGGCGGGCGGGGCTTCGTCGTAATAGTAGATAAATAGACAGCCGATAATGCTGTCGCTGTGTTCTAGTACCCAGCAGAAAGAAAGGGTTTTTTCTAGTTGGCTGGTGACGTATTTTTCAAAGTCGAAGTTAGGTTTGACAAGCATTGAGGGGTCGATGGATTCGCGTTCTGCTGCGAATGCTTGCCAGAGGGGGGCGAGCTCCTTTGCGTCTTCTGTGGTGGCTAGACGGTGGCTGTAAGGGGCGATGGGGGCGATCGGCATAGTTGCGGCTGTCATAGCTTTTTGGGGGTGAATTTGCCTCGAAGGTGAAACCCTTCTATTGTTTATTGGGATTTAGCGGGGTATTTTTACGCAAAAGCCGAGTTTTTGTAATAAAAGTTAATATATAGGACTTGCGCATGGGGGCCCATAAACCGGGTTTTTTAGGAAAATATTGCATCCCAGCCTTTAATCTGGTGAAAAACCCGGTTTCTTTAATTGCTGAAATAATGATATATCTCGCTACAAAATCGTCAAATAAGTTTCTGTTGGACTGATGGGTAACGGTTTTAAAATTTGATTTTGTAAGTCGATTTCTAACCCCAAAGCTTCTAAAGGTATCACTCCCAAAAGAGCATCTCCACCTCCGGGTAACTCCAAGCACTCGAAGGTTCCTTCGCGATCGAACATGGATATTTTGGCATCTTGGAAAATTCGGGCTTTGCCGATGCCCATTGCTGTTGCTACGTCTACTTCTTTGAGGAGTTTCAGTCCCAGTTGGGCGATCGCATCTTGTGGCAAACACAAGGTAGTTGCACCCGTGTCTACTAATACATTTTTGAGAGTTATCGAGCGAATTTGCTCTAGTGAAATTGTCCCATCTTCTGCCCGAATTTGGTCGGCTCGATTAATGATGGTCAGAGTGGCGAAAACTTTTCCCATTGCTTTGTTGGTTTGGGTTTGCATAGTTGTCTCCTACTGGATAGTGGGACTGATTACCTCCTTTAATTATAACTTGTATTGAGGGCGATCGCGCTGGGTTTAAGAAACCGGGTTTCTTAACAAATATCTCGGTGGGATGCAAAAGTTATCGCAGAAACCCGGTTTCTGAGGAGCGATCGCACTCCATTTAACTTACAGAAAGAGTGGGATCAAGAAACCGGGTTTCTTCACAAATATTTCGGTGCTGATGCAAAAGCGATCGCAGAAACCGGGTTTCTGAGGAGCGATCGCACTTTGGATAGTTTACAGAAAGAAAGGGGGGCGATCGCACAACAACAACACCTGTAGGGGCGAAGCATTCCCCACGACAATCTATGATATAATCCACAATTGAACTTGGGGAATGCTTCGCCCTGGCCCCCGCGACAAGGCCAAAACTCAGACTAAAACGTGCGATCGCATCAAGTTTTTCCGGCCTTAACATTGGGGCTGGGCGAAGCATTGGCCAATATATATTTTCGGTATGATTTGAATATTGTCGCGGCCAATGCTTCGCCCCTACGTTGAATTATAATAAAAATGTTGAATTGTGAGGCTTTTTATGGCTTATAATCCTGAAATTCATCACCGTCGATCGCTCCGGTTACGCCAATATGATTATACCCAAGCAGGGGCTTATTTTGTAACTATTTGTTGTTATCAAAAAAATTGCTTATTTGGTGAAATTAAAGGGGGTATTATGTATCTTAATGCAATGGGGGAAGTGGTACAAAAAGTTTGGTCAAATTTACCGAATAATTTTCCTCAAATTGAACTTGATGATTTTGTGATTATGCCAAATCATTTACACGGAATAATTTGCTTAATTGATGATTCTGATTTGATGACCCCGCATACCAATATAACACCAATAAATCCGATGCCGAATGGTACGAAAAAAGGTTCATTAGGGGCGATTATCCAAAATTTTAAATCAATTTCAACGCGACGGGTGAATAATATTACCCGTAATTCCGGGACAATTTGGCAAAGGAATTATTATGAAATGATTATTCGGGACGATCGCGCTTATGAAAACATTAAGCGTTATATAAAGGAAAACCCGTTAAAATGGGAAGAAGACCCAGAAAATCCCACGCAATTACCCCATAATACCAATAAACCAATAACACAATAATATGTCAACACCTGTAGGGGCGAAGCATTCCCCTCGACAATCTCTGATATAACCGACAATTGAACTTGGGGAATGCTTCGCCCTGGCCCCCGCGACAAAGCCAAAACTCAGACCAAAACTTGCGATCGCCAAACAGTTTTTCCAACCTTAACGCGGGGGCAGGGCGAAGCATTGGCCAACATAAATTTGGGTGGGGATTCATAAATTGTCCCGGCCAATGCTTCGCCCCTACAAACATCAAAAATCATGTTTGATATTTACATAAAAGCGATCGCATAACAACCACACCTGTAGGGGCGAAGCATTCCCCACGACAATCTATGATATAATCCACAATTGAACTTGGGGAATGCTTCGCCCTGGCCCCCGCGACAAGGCCAAAACTCAGACTAAAACGTGCGATCGCATCAAGTTTTTCCGGCCTTAACATTGGGGCTGGGCGAAGCATTGGCCAATATATATTTTCGGTATGATTTGAATATTGTCGCGGCCAATGCTTCGCCCCTACGTTGAATTATAATAAAAATGTTGAATTGTGAGGCTTTTTATGGCTTATAATCCTGAAATTCATCACCGTCGATCGCTCCGGTTACGCCAATATGATTATACCCAAGCAGGGGCTTATTTTGTAACTATTTGTTGTTATCAAAAAAATTGCTTATTTGGTGAAATTAAAGGGGGTATTATGTATCTTAATGCAATGGGGGAAGTGGTACAAAAAGTTTGGTCAAATTTACCGAATAATTTTCCTCAAATTGAACTTGATGATTTTGTGATTATGCCAAATCATTTACACGGAATAATTTGCTTAATTGATGATTCTGATTTGATGACCCCGCATACCAATATAACACCAATAAATCCGATGCCGAATGGTACGAAAAAAGGTTCATTAGGGGCGATTATCCAAAATTTTAAATCAATTTCAACGCGACGGGTGAATAATATTACCCGTAATTCCGGGACAATTTGGCAAAGGAATTATTATGAAATGATTATTCGGGACGATCGCGCTTATGAAAACATTAAGCGTTATATAAAGGAAAACCCGTTAAAATGGGAAGAAGACCCAGAAAATCCCACGCAATTACCCCATAATACCAATAAACCAATAACACAATAATATGTCAACACCTGTAGGGGCGAAGCATTCCCCTCGACAATCTCTGATATAACCGACAATTGAACTTGGGGAATGCTTCGCCCTGGCCCCCGCGACAAAGCCAAAACTCAGACCAAAACTTGCGATCGCCAAACAGTTTTTCCAACCTTAACGCGGGGGCAGGGCGAAGCATTGGCCGATCTATATTTTGGGTATGATTCAAGTATTGTCGCGGCCAATGCTTCGCCCCTACAAACATCAAAAATCATGTTTAATATTTACATAAAAGCGATCGCACTCTGTTTAACTTGCAGAAAGAGAGGGGGCGATCGCGTGGTTTTGGGAAAGGGCGATCGCTTGTTCTTTTTGGCGGGTAATAGCCAAAATGTAGTCAAAGTTTTTTGATTTGTTGAAAGATGTTTTCAGAAAACATAATTACCTCTGAGTTTTTGATTATCGTTGGGGTATAACATTAATAACATCACTACCAACTGGAAGATTAGGAGCTACTTCTTTAATGTATTTCCAATCAAAATTGGAGCCAGGATCTGTCTTGCCATCACTCTTGCCATCACTTAATAAATTTAAACTATCTAAGTCTTGATGCCCAGGAAGATATTTGATCTGGTATTTGTTTATTAAATCTTGAGTAAGCCATTGTAAGGCATGATATTGCTCTGGGGTATAATCATTATAATTTCCATCAGGATTAACGATTTCAATTCCGATAGACCTATCATTAAAGTTTCTTGCCTGGTATGCTCTTTCTTCAAGAGGAACCATTTGAATTATTACTCCATTACGAGCAACAATATAATGTGAAGAAACTGGATCAGGAAAATTCACTGTTGGCAAAGGTAAATTTATATCTATACCTAAAGAAGTTGCAACAGCTATTTTTGATACAATAACTGACGCATTTATATCTGTTTCAATTCCCTCTAAATCAGGAATTAAGAAATGGGCTATTGTTTTTAGTACGCTATTATTTCCTGTGTGATGATACACAATCATATCTATATTATCTGAGCCACTAGAACGTGGATCATGATTGGGGCTGGGAATATAAAAAATAAGAGGCTTATACTCTAATAAAGTAGGAGGAGAAGAATATGTAACTCCACTACCAGAAATGGTGGCACTCGTCGTCACCGAATTTGAAAAATTATTATTTGACGAAAAATCAATTATTTCTTTTATCAAATCAACTTGCTGTTTCTCTGATAAATTAGCCCATAGATTTTTTTGTTCTTCAGGATTCAAATTGCCAAGAATATTTACTTGAGTATCTGTGGATAGGTTGCTAAAAACTAAGGGCTTTTCTTCTGTTGAAATTTTCTCAAACCCTGTAATCTGATCATTTTGAGACAGAGTTTCAATGTTCTTAGCCTCTAAGTTTGCTTGTTCTATTTTTTGTTTTTCAGCTTCTTGTTCTTGATTAATGCAAGTGCATTGACATTCACACTCCTCCTTCCCTGAAATCTTATCAACCATCCCCATCAAATCATTTTTCCAAAGACCCAAAATCCCATCAATACCAGACAACCAACCCTCAATCCCCCCATTCTTAATCGCATTACCTAAGTACAAAGCAGTATTACCAACCTTACTGACATTCTCCAAAATCCCAGCAACAGCAGTATTGAAATTACCAGCAAAACTTTGACCGATCGCCAGTGCCCCATTAAAGAAATTGCCGATCGCATTCAACCAATCCCCACTTTGAATCGACTTAATACCGCTATAAATCATCTGCGGTGCTTGTTGCAAACTTTGCACCACAGACAACATAACTTTCTGTAGCGTGCCACTAAATTGATTGATAAAACTGCTCATCCCCGCCGATGCAGCACTCGCCACACTACCGAGAATTTGCAGGAAACCCATAATACTTTCGCCCGACATGAGCGATCGCGCCCCAGAAAACGCACCAGAAGCAATAGTTTGAAGGGTTTTAATCGTCTGTGCTGCGGCTTTTGCGCCTGCACTCGCCATCTGACCTAAACCGCCAGAAATAGCAGTTAAACCAGTCATCACCCCACTGAAAATCGCCCCCATCCAGTCACCATTTATGACAGCTTGAATCGTATTAATTGCCCCACTGACAGCACCTAAACCAATAGAGAAGGGAATCAGTGCGGGAAAAACAGGAGAGAGAATCATCAAAACAGTGCTGAGAATCCCCATGACTTGGGAAATAATACCCAAAATCTTATTCCAAAAAGCCTTCTTCCGAGCCTTCCGTTCCGCAACCCGCTGCTTGATAATTTGGTCCAACATCTCCTTCGACTGCTTCGCCAAATCATCAGAAACACCCACCGCTTGTTCCGCATAAGCAACCTTAGTCAAAGCCTCCATATACAGCGGCTCAATCACCTGCTTTTCACCCGATAATTCCTCAGCACGCTGCAACTCTTTCAACAATTGTTGAGAAGCACCTTGCAAATCCGTCTCGGCAGTTTGCAACAACTGAGTATCCCACTGTTCCTCTAAATCGATGCGACTGATCTCAGTTTTGTACTGCTGAATTTGCCCGATCAAACCGTCCATTGCCTTCAGCAGATTTTCCTGAATATTCGCCGCTTCTTTGCCTTGCAGCGCTTCATGGATATCACCCCGCGCTTCTGCTAACAACGCCTTTAAATCCGCCGGCAAATCAGATTGCTGCTGACTTTCCAAATCTTTCAGCGATGCGAGAAGTCCCGCTAATTGAGTTTGCAATTGCACCGGATCGTCCGTTGCTTCGAGGGTAGTCATTCCCAGATTTCCCCGCCCCTGATTTAATGCTTGGCGCAAATTATCTTCCGCTTGCAGTTGCTGCAACAGTTCTATTTTGGCAACAGTTTCTGTTCTCTGACGTGCCGTTTCTAGTCTGTCTCGTTCCATCCTCGCTTGCACTGCTTCATCAATTCCCTTCTGCCGCGATTCGGCAATTTCTTGCTCTAATTGTGCTTGGGCTAAATTCAGTTTTTCGATCGTTACTAACTGAATAAAGGTTTGTTCCGTTTGTTCGCGGATGCGGGTAATCCCATCCAAACGTGCTTGGGCAATGGCTAATTCCTGTTCTTTCTTCTCCTTTTCCTCCTGGGTAGTGGCAATTTTGTCATTCAAATCGCTCAATATTTTAGCAGCAGCTTCTTGCTGTACTTGCAGCGTTTTCATCTGCGCTTCTGCGGTTCGTCTCGCTGCACCAAAGGCATCAGCTTGCGATCGAGCGCGGCGCTGCAATTCCTGATTTACCAACATTTCCTGATAGTATCGGTCTGCTAACATCCGGTCTTCTGGCTTAGCTAAACCGGGGCTAGAGCTATTGCCTTTATCGCCTGCTAAATCGCTGTAATCGCGATAGTAAATCTCTGCCGCCGTCGCCATGTCGTTGTGCTTAGCTACATCTAACAGCGCTTTCGCTTCTTTGAAACCCGCGTCAGTTGCTTGCTGCAATCGCTGCAAAATTTGGAATTCTAAATTGTTGACTTCTTGCTGTTTTTGTGCAGCTTGAATCGTGTAGTTAGCATTCGCCTGAGTTGCTTCTACCAGCGCTTTCAGAATCTGTTGATTTTCCCTCGCTTGCTTGAGATGTTCGTCATTTTGCACCAACAAATCTTCTTTCAACTGTTGCAATGGTGCGGTGAGAATCTTGCTAGCAGCTTCAGCTTGTTCTGCTAAGCGCTGGGCTTCGGCTAAAGCAGCGCGGGCATCTTGCAATTGTTGCTGCAAATTGCTGGTGTCGGCATCGGGGTCTTTGATGTAAGCATCGAGTAACCTTTGTTCGGCAATAATTACCTCGTTTTGTGCTGTTAATAGCGTCCGTTTTTGGGTCAGCGCGGTTTGCTGTGCGGTGAGAATTGCAGCTTTATTTGTTAGTAGCTGCAAGGTTTGTTTTAACTGTGCTTCTTTGCTGTATAAATCTTGCAAACCGTCTACAGTAGCACCTTGTTTGACAAATTCGGTAATTCGATCGGCAATTGCCTGCTGTTGCTGTTCCAGGGAATCAATTAGCGCTTTTGTGCCTGCTAATTCCGGTGCTAAGGCTACACTTTGCCGCTCAACCCATTTTTCTACATCCGCAATTTGTTGCTGAGTTTCTATGGCTTGTTTGTTGAGTTCACCGCGACGTGCCAGGATATCAGCAACAGCAGCGCGATATTCCTCAGAATTAGTATCGTATTCTTCCCATTCTTGCTGCACTTTAGCATTTTGGGCGGCGGCTTCAGCCTCGGCGTGTTCTAACTGTTGCTTCAGCGTTGGCAACAGATTTTCTAATAATTCCAGTTGAATTTGGTCACCGGGAATCGACTTGCGAGCCTCTTCTAATTGTGCAAAGAAATTGCGGGCTTCTGTAACAGGAGGTTGAGCTTCATTGGCCGCATTATTTGCGTCAGTCCACTGTTTCGCCAATGGTTCGATGCGCTCTTTTTCCTTGCGCCATTTATCGGCTTCTGCGAGATGTGCAATTCCTTGTTGCCGCAACTGGGGAAATATTTGGGAATATTGACTCCAAAGAATCCAATTATGGTCAACATGGGTAACAGTCTCCCAATGACCTTTTCCAGAGCGTCCTTTAACCCAGCGTTGCTCGTACCAGTAAGGCCCATTTTTGCGACTGACAGCCCAATTATAAGCCGCTTGTTGTTCGTACCAATCTGCCTGTGCTAAAGCTGCATAACCTTGCGCTTCGTGTGATGCTTGTTCGGCTTTTGCTTTATCAAATAGCGTTTGATTTGGATTTCGCCCTTCGACAGCATCAGCAGCCAGTAATTCATCCACCGTTGAATTTAACAAGTTGGATATTTGCTGATTTGAACTACGTCCTTCTAAAGTTGCCCCTTGCAAAAAATTAATAGCTGTACCGTTTTCAGGATGCTCTTTGAGGAATTGCACTCTTAATTCTTTAGTAGCTGCATCTATTTCTGTCTGAGATGTTTTGGAACCTAGAATTGCCTCTACTTGTGCTTGATAATCCTTCAATTCCTGCGACTCAACACCGTAACGAATCGCAATCGGAGCAATTTCTTGCCACAACTCTTTATCCTGCTGAATGCGGAGTTTAATTTTCTCGATCGCTTGTTCAGTAGAAGTAACGCTACCATCCAGTACATCGGCGAGATTTTCCACAACTCCAAGAGTCTTAATCCCATCCTCCAGATTCGCCTCACTTCGCTGATATGCGCCGTAGGGTTCAGCAAATTGACTGTTAATTTCAGCTATCAAACTATCAACAGATTCAGACAATTTTTGCTGGTTATCACCCAATTTTTTAGTCATCGGGTTGCCCTCTAATAGCTCTTGAGTTGTGTTGGTGACGCTATTAGTTAAATCTTGGCGAACTTGGTCGGTAAGTTGGGCATGAGCTAGCACGGTGTCATCTTTAATTGCCGCCTCAGCCGCGTTTTCAGAATTGAGCTGAGATTGCAAAGCATTGAGGCGATTTTCATTGCTTTCTAGCTTCTGGCGGATTTCTAATTCTTGCTTTTGCCGCAACGGAAGCAGCGCTTCTGTTGCCTGTTTCAGCAATTTTTCTAAATCATCAGCGGCTGTTTGACTCGATGCTTGCAATGCTTCTAAACTGCTAAGCTGAGATTTTGAAAGTTGAATCAAATTCTTCAGATATTCCTGACTCACCGGATCTGTTGTATTGGCAAGTTGCTGTTCCCAATCAGCACCTAACTCGTTGATACTGTTGATTTGATTTGTCAAATCTTGACCTTGACCGCGCAATTTTTCAAAGTGAGTATTGACTTGCGGCTCGACTTGTGTAGCAAAGAAATCAACATCGGATTCAGAAGCAAGCATTCCCAAACCAATTAACTGACGCAGTGCAGTTGATTTTAATTGAGTTGTTTGTGCCAGTTCTGCGGCCAGATTTGCGGCCTGAGATGCTGCATTTTGGATGGTTTGAATCAGTTGATTTTCTCGATCTTGCAGGGGTTGCAAGCGCTGATTCACAGATGCGATCGCACTTTGTACCGCATTAAACTCCGCTTCCAGTTGCGGCATCCCTCCCAAGGCTTGTAACTGGGAGTTGAGGTCAGCAATTTGTGACTGTTGTTCGGCGGCTTTCTGAGTTAGTTCATTAATTTTATTCCCGGCATCTTGACGGCGCTGCCACAGTTTGTTCCGCTCATCTGCCATCAATGAAGCTGCTTGCAAATGACTGCGATAAGCCGCAGCTTCCCCAGCATTGTAAGCCCAAGCGCTGCCGTTCCAATACCACGTTTTTTGCCGACTCGCATCAGCCAAATTCAAGTAATAGCGTTCCGTTGCTGCGAGTCCAGCATCGTTATCGATCGCACTTTGAATCACTAAATTTTGGTTGCCGATTTGTAGATTGGTAAAAGCGAGGGCTTGTTGAGTATCGGCAAGAGATGTTTGGAGCGATCGCCCTTTTTGCAGATTCTCTTGAACCGGCTTTAATTGTGACTGCAAATCGGCCAATTGTTGCCTGTCAGCTTCCCCAGCTTGACGAGTTGCTAATAGAGATTCAGTGGCAGTTACTTGAGTTTGATTTGCTTGCTGCCATGCGTTCCAATCCTGCTGATACTTAGTTTGTAAAACACCAGTGCGATTGAGAACATCGAGGCGACTTTGCAGGCGATCGACTTCACCTTCAACTTGCTCCAAGTATTGGCTGGTAAGTTCAATTTCCCGATATTTGTCAATCAGTTTTTGTTCGGTATCAGCTTTTTGTTGATTCAGCTTATCTAAATCTTTGACAAGATTATCCCGCTGCTGTTGTTGTTGCGATAGTTGGGCATTTAATTGTGATAGCTGAACTAAAAAGTTCTTGTCTGTTTCCAGTGTGCCTATTTGCTGTTGAGCCGTGGCAATTTGCGGCTGCAAAGTGGCATTTATTTGTTGTGCATTTGAGCTAGCTAAATCTCGCTGAGCAGCAGCATTATTAGCAGCAGCTTGGGCGGCATTTCGGTTAAGGATCGCCTGATTAATATTGTTATTTAAGAATCCCGGAATATTTAATAATCCAGGAATCGGATTATTTAACAATCCTGGATTATTAAATAATCCTGAATTCTGTCCATCTGGAAGATTCAAAAACCAACTAGGAATCTGTGAATTCCAATAATTAGCATTAGCTTGCTGCTGCTGTCGTTGCTGTTCAAATTGTTGTGCAGCAGCAAAGGCTTGGCTGATTTGATTTTGATAGCCTTGTACCGCTGATTTTTGCTGCTGAATTGCGGTATCTGTAGAGCCGATCGCACTTGGGATATCCGTCAGTTGCGCTGCGGAAACCGTCGATAAACTGGATATAGTTTGGGCGATCGCACTTTCCGTCCCTTCAATTTCCTTGTCTTTATCAGCAATTTGCTTTTGTTTAGCAGGAATCTGAATATCTTCTAAATCGGCTTTCTTCAAACCCAATTCGCGATATTCTTGCTGGAGTGCTGCGAGAGATTTCTCAGTTTGTGCTTGCTCAGTTTTCCCTTGAGTTAAACGACTATCTAAATTATCAAACCCGGCTAGGAAACTCGCGCCACTTCCCTCATAGGATTTTAGATTTTGGATTTTGGATTTTGGATTGATAGATGCGGGTGCGGTTTCTAGTTGTTGGATTAAATCAGCTATTGCCAAACGTTCCGGCGAATCAGCCAAAGCCATTGCTAACTGGTCGCGCTGCAACTTAGCCCAAGCCAATTCTTGCTCTAAATTCTGCAAATAACTTCCCCAGTTATCCAACTGTTGCTGCAAACTATCGCTGGGATTTTTTTGCAATTGATTCTGCAACTCCAGCATTGTCTTGAACGCATCCAGTTGTTCAGATTCTAACTTCTCAATTTGCTTGTCAACTGCCAACAATCTCTCGCGATAAGGCAACAAGAAACCAGCCGTTTCTAAGAAGTTTTGCAAATTCTTCGCAGCTTCAGCTTTGTCAGCTTGAATTTCTTCTAACTTAGCCTGACTTTCTTTCAACCGATTTTCGGTTACATCGGTTAGCTGTTGTTGCGCGGGAATCTTTTCACTTTCCAATCTTTGCAGTTCTTTTTCGGCTAGATCGATTTCTTGAAGCAGCGTTTCTAACTTTTGTCGCTGAACCGGATCGTGCAAATCCAACAAGTCTTTTTCAGCTTGCAACCGTAACGCATCCGCCGCAATTTCATAGTCAATTCCCTGTTTCAAAACAGGCCAATCTTTAATGCCAGTTTCTAACTTTCTTGCCTGTTCTTGCAGCGCGCTTGCTTGTTGCTGTGCTTGTTGCCCTAACTGTGCGTAAGCTTGCGACTCCGAAGCTGCTTCATTAGCTAATTGTTGAGCCATATCTCGCGGCCCAATATGTTCGGGATAGTGTACAGTTCCATAAACAGGTTCGGTATTTTTTCCAGAACGACCTGTACGTTTAGTACCTACTTGTTCCCAACGATTAATTTGAGAATTGTGCCAATTAGCTTGAATTTGATTTTGTTGTTGGCGCGACCCAGCAATAGCAGCTAAATTGGTATAATTTTCAGCAATCTTTGCTTGTTCTGCGGCCTGTTGTTGCAAAAGTTGGAGCACTTTACCAGCCTTATCGAGACCTTCTTCACCGAGATTAGTTGGTCTTGCTTCTAGGAATTGAGCGTACTGATTTAAAGCACCTTCTTGCTGTGTTGCTTGTTGCGATAGCTGCTGTAAATTTTGAGAATTTTGAGTAGCAATTTGGGATTGCCATTGCGATTGATTTTTCTGCTTTAACAAGTTTGGGTCATTTGCCCAACCCCAAACTTCTCGCCGGCGGCCGGATCTGCCCTTTTCTGAACCAACAGGTTGCCACCGGAGGGGGTTAATGCTGTTGGAAATCGCACTAAATCTCGTCGATTCTGCATTTTGAATCGCAGCTTGTTCTTGAAAATTAGAGGCTAATTCCTGTTGTTTATTTGCAGCTTCGCGCCAAGGTGCGGGATCTGTCTGCAAATTATCGCCAACATTCGCAAAAGGATTGAGCAATTTAGCTTGAGCTTTAGCCAAATCTGTCTCAGCTTTGGCAATTTGTGCTTGAATTGCCTCTAACAGTTTTTGAGTTTCTGTCTCTAAAGCAGATTTATTTTCCCCAAGTTTAACTAACCTATCCTCAAGTTCCTTTTGCTGTGCTAAAAGATTTTGCAGTCGATCGTTTTCAATTTGATAGTGACTGGTTGCGAGGGCTAATTCTTCGACTCTTTGTTGGTTGTGAGCGTCAGTAATCCCAGCATCAGTGCTAACTTGTTGATACTTATTTAAAGCCTCAGCAATTTTCGCGATCGCCTCAGCTTGCAAATCTGACAAGCTGAGAGAGGAATTGCCCAAATTTGCTAAGATTTGCCACTGTTCGAGTAAATCTTGCTGAGCTTTTTCTAACTCAAAAATTGCCTTTTGAGTTGGCTCAGATGCAGCTCTAGCTAAGGTTTCAACGCGCCCTTCTCCGCTAAATAAACTTACCTGCACCCCTGATTTTACTTCGTCTATACTTGGTTCAAGTGACAAAGCGCGATCGATCGCACTTTTCACATCTACCAAACCCGCCCCAGTTTCTTTATCCCATCCAGGTGCATTCAAATCCGCTGCTGTATCTATCAGCAATTGCTTGACTTGTGTCAAACTTAATGCTGGATTTGCTGCCCAAACTAAAGAAGCTGCGGCTGTGACATAGGATGCCGATCGCGAAGTGCCGACAAAAGCATTGGGATCGTTCGCCCACGAACCCCCAGGAGCCATTAAATCGAGTCCTTCACCGTAGGCAGAATAGTCAGTTTTAGACTCAAATTGATTGACAGCACCGACAGTAATAATGTTATCAAATTGCTTGCTAGCCGCTCCCAAAGCTGACATTACACCGCCAGTATTGCCTGCGGAAACAACTAGCAAAACATTATTTTCGCGGGCATATTGAATCGCGGCTTGTTCTTCAGGAGTGAGTTCGTAACGAGTGGTAATGCCGATATCATCTAATTGGGATAAATCAAAACTTAAATTCGCGATCGCCCGATTTTCACCATTTGCTTTCACCCCATCTACAAACCGCCTCAATTGCTCGGCCCAATCCCCGCGATCGACAATAAAAGTGTCGTACTCAGCCAGAGAATTAATCGAGGAAAATGCAGAAGTAACTCGCTGAACGTGCTGTCCTTCAGTAAAATCAATAAACGCAACCTTCGGCTGCTTAGCATCAGATGGAAGCAGAGAAATCGCCTCATCAGCATTCAACAAAAACTCATCAAATCCTGTCGAATCAGGATGACTCAAAGCTTCCCCTAAAGACACTGATAGCCCAAATTCTGCTCCCACATCTGGACTTTGCAGTAATTGTCGGATAGTCGGAATATTGCTGTCATTTATGCCGAGTTTAGCCAGAGAATCAGGGTTATTAAATAACGGCAGAGCATCGGGATATTGCTCTAATAAAGTTGCCAGATTTTCCAGAGATTCTGCTGCTGCATCGGTACTCAAAGCTTCGCTAAAACTTTGCGAATTTTGATTGATGACTTCTGTAAAATCTGTGAGGGCATTATTGACAGCAGTAATTGACTCCGTACTGAGATTGCTATTAGTAACTGCAAAATTGTGAATGACAGAATTACCTGCCGCATCCGTTGCTCGAATTACGACATCTGTTACCCCCGATTGTGGCAATCCTGTTAGTTGTAACTTATCCCCTTCCAAACTGACAGCTAAAGAGGCACTGTTACCCTCAACGACTTCATATTTTAAAGTGCTAGCTTCCGGGTCAACAAATACTTGAGCGAGGTCAATTGTGCGCGTAGGTTGTGCGGGAGTTAATGCCATATCTGCAACGGGTTTAATCGCAGGAGGCTTATCATTAACTAAGGACTTAGTTAAAATTTCCTGGGCTGCTTTTGACTCCAGCCATTGAGTATTGGCATTGACATTTGCTGCGAGTTCGGGTAAATTTGCCGTCGCGCCATCGATCGCAAAAATCAAGTCATTAAAATCACGATCGCCCTGGTTCCCCGGTATATCTTCCCAACCAAAAGTATTACCATTACCAGTGAAATCAGCCAGCATTCCTTGACTGTCGGGATTAGCTGCTGGAATTGAAAATAGGGGAGTTTTATCTGCCCAAAGATTGGGAGATTCAGATATCTCTTGCACAGTGCCATTAGGAACTAACATCACAGCGAATTTGGCACCAGGAGGCATGGCAAAAGTTTTGATACCTTGGTACTGACCCTGATTAACATTAGGTTCGCCAAATTCACCGCTAAATCTCGCACCTTCCAGGCGATCGCGAATCGCAATATAACCCAATTCTGAATTGCTTAAGGCACGTTTAACCGCTTCTTGTTTAAAAGCATCGGAATGCGGCGGATATTGCTCCATCCCCGATAAATTAACGATCGCAATTTCTCCCTCATAAAGACCGCCATCAACGAGGAAATCAAAGCTGACTTGACCCGTTTCGCCAACAGTCCATACTCCCGGTGTGAGATTCAGCGAGTTATTTGCAGGAATATCTAATTTTGATTGAGGAACTTCTGGATTTGGCAGAATAACTGGATTTTCAGTTCTATCTGTTCCGGCTGTTGACTGATTTGTATTAGTTTTTGTTTGAGGTTCAGTTAAAAATGACTTAGGCGCTTCCACCAAAGAAACCGGGTTTTTTACCGAATCTGTAGGCTGTAACGAAGTATTTTCGGATAAAAACCCGGTTTCTGATTCCCCATGAGTAAGTTCTATTAAAGTTGATGCTGTTTCCTGAGTTTCAGAAGCGATCGCATCTTGATTTAGATTGATTTCATTCGGAACAGAAACAGGTGCGATCGCCTTTTTGTCCTCTTCAATTGTCACCGCAGGCGTGACAGTTGTTTCTGAAGATGGCTGATGCGCTTCCACCAAAGAAACCGGGTTTTTTACAGAATCTGTAGGCTGTAACGAAGTATTTTCGGATAAAAACCCGGTTTCTGATTCCCCATGAGTAAGTTCTATTAAAGTTGATGCTGTTTCCTGAGTTTCAGAAGTTATCGCATCTTGATTTAGATTGATTTCATTCGGAACAGAAACAGGTGCGATCGCCTTTTTCTCTTCTTCACTTGTCACCGCGGGCGTGACAGTTGTTTCTGAAGATGGCTGATGCGCTTCCACCAAAGAAACCGGGTTTTTTACCGAATCTATAGGCTGTAACGAAGTATTTTCGGATAAAAACCCGGTTTCTGATTCCCCATGAGTAAGTTCTATTAAAGTTGATGCTGTTTCCTGAGTTTCAGAAGTTATCGCATCTTGATTTAGATTGATTTCATTCGGAACAGAAACAGGTGCGATCGCCGATTTTTCTTCTTCAATTGTCACAGTTTTGTCTGAAGTAGCAACCTCGGTTTTTGCAACAGATTCAGCAGCAGGAGAAACAGGTGCGATCGGCTCTATTTTAGCTTCATCAGTCGGCGTTACTTTTGTTTCAGAAACTGCCACATCTTTAGTTTCCACAGAATCAATTAAAGGTTTTGTATCCTCTTTGGCAGTCGGTAGAGTATCCGAAATAGGAACATCTAAAACTAAATTTGACTCAGAATTAGAGACAGGTTTTGCATCCTCTTTGGCAGGCTCTACTTTCGGTTCAGCGTCTGGTTTAGGATCGGCAATCAAAGCCTTACCCATATCCGTTTTTCGCCAATCATTATCGGCATTAATCACGCTATCTAAATTCACAGCTTGACCAGTTGCACCCCGCACCTGAAATACGAAGTCATTGTAATCGCGATCGCTCCCTAAATCGACTCGCATATCCTCCATTGTAAAAATCTTGCCACTACCGGTTACATCGGCAATTTGACCCACATGAAATCCCTCAGCAGGATTCGCTGTCACCATCGAGAATAAAGGACGTTTGTCTCCTCCGATCGCCGGATTGTTAAGCACCTCTTGTACAGTCCCATTAGGTACTAACATCACCCCAAATTCCTCACCCGGAGTCATCGCAAAAGTCTTGACTCCTAAGTAACTTCCATCGTTAGAATTGCCTTCAGGTAAATTATCGGTAAATTTTGCACCTTCACTCAAGTCATTAATCACTAAATGACCTTTTTCAGAGTTGCTAAGTGCTCTCGAAGCCACTTCTTTGATAAATTCTTCCGAACCCGGTACAAACTTCTCCATCCCTTTGAGGCTGATAATAGCTAATTGACCTTTATACAGCCCACCGTCAAATAAGAAATCGATGCCGACTTGACCCGTAGAGTCAACAACAAATTTCCCAGATGTAAAGGAATTATCAGCTACTGGCTCTGATTTAGGAACTGTTGGACTGAGTTCTTTTTGTGTTTCAACTGCGACAGATTGAGTGCTTTCAGCAAGCTTGTTATCGTTTTCCCCGCTGCTGGCTGTAGAGTTTTCTTTTTTAGTATCTTGGCTAACTTCGGCGGTAGTGACAGGCTTTTCGGCTGTTGAACTTTCAGGTTGAGTTGTTTCTGCAATTGCGGTTGCTTTCGGTTCGATACTTGTGTTATTTGTAGCAGTTTCAGTTTCGGAATTTTGCTCTTTTTCGGCTAACGCAGTAGGGGCGATCGCACTTAAATTTTCTGCGGGTATCTTATTGTTAGTCAGCGGGTCATTTGCTGTCAAAGTCTCATCTTTAACCGGAATTAACGGTGCATCTTTGCTGCTTCCAGTCAGTGTATCTTCGACTTCTGCATCGGAACTGGAAGACAAGGTATTGCGCTCGATCGACCCGCTTAAACTGCTGCTGAGATTGTCGGGAACAATTAAAGAATCATCGGATTTATTGCTGCTTGAATCGGAAATAGTATCGTTTGATTTAGTAGGGGCGATCGCGGCAGATATTTGGTCAGCTTCAGTTGCGGGCTGATTTTTGCTGTCAACTATCAACGAACTTCCGCCGATGTTTTGTCGGTTGCTGCTGCTTAAAGGGTTGAGTATATAATTATTTGTCACACTTCCCGGTAAAGTGTCAGTTATCAAAACATCTTGCAATATAACGTTATCTTGAACTTCATTTACGCTTGCCATTGGGATTGCACTCCTAATCTTGGATTGGATAAAAAGTGATACAATGAAATCAAATCGAGCGATCGCCCTGAGTTTGAAACTTCTGCACTATATTTCGGAACCAAGCCGATGTTTTTACGCAAATCTCAGAAATTTTTTTGAGAAGTATGAAAGGGCGATCGTCTCCTCAACTGTAATTACGGAAGTCAGCCGCAGTTTTTACGCAAATCTCAGAAATTTTTTTGAGAAGTATGAAAGGGCGATCGTCCCTTCAACTGTAATTACGGAAGTTCGTTGCAGTTTTTACGCAAATCTCAAAACTTTTTTCTGAATCAGCTTTACAATGTATAAAAACAAGGAGATCCAGCTATGGTAGAAACAATCCAAGCCAAGAATATCAAGCTGCGCGACTTAATAGAAAAGTTTGGATTGCAGCGCACTGATGACGCTCAATTTTTTCGAGAGTGGCAAGATCATTTACCCGAACTAACAGATTTGGAAAAGCAAGCTTTAGATGAAGTCAAGGGCGACTACATCCACTTATCCGAGTACGAAATTCTGGAACCTGTAGTTAAGTTAGTGGTGCTTTCTCCGTTGTTGAGACTAGCAGGATTTTATCGTGCGCCATTTTACTTGACTGGTGAGAAAGAGGTGAGAATTTTTTCCGAAGATGAGGGAACTATTGTTACGGGACGCCTGGATTTGTTGGTTTTTACGCCTGAGTTTTGGGTGTTGGTAATTGAGGCAAAAAAGTCGCAATATTCGCTAGAAGCTGGAATTCCACAAGCTTTGGCGTATATGCTGGGTAGTCCTAATCCTGACAAACCTACTTTGGGATTTGTCACGAATGGGATTGATTTTATCTTCTTGAAATTGACGAAACAAGGAACGCCGCAGTATGCTCGTTCTGAACGATTTTATCTGGATAATAACGATGGTTTGTACACGGTGCTGAAGGTGTTAAAGCGTTTTGCTCAATTGTTCAGGGAGTAGGTTTTTGATGCTGCGAATAGGATGGAAGGGCGATCGCTCTTTTTGTGATTGTGCTTGAAGGGCGATCGCACTTTCTCCCCTAAATCAGCTAGCTATTGAATTCAAAGCTTTCTGTTGCTGTTTGCGCTGCATCCGCCAGCGGGAAATGACAGCACCAAAAGCTAAAGTACCCAACATAGTAGTCGGTTCGGGAACTGACTCCGGGTCGTCAATCGAAGTTATGTTGTTTCCCGTATCAAAACTAGCACCAACATGGACAACTTTATGAGGGCTATATGAAAATAGGTTTTCGATAATTTTGATAGTTCGATCGCCACCGTTAGCATTAAGAACATGAGTCCCGACAGGAACATTCGATGTCGAAAGTCCCTGCAAATTATTGACAAAAAAGTCAGACCCTACAGGCTGAGGATTCAGCATTAAATCTCCAACAAAAGAACCGTTAGCGCTGATATTCTCAGCACCAGTAAACAAACCATCGAAGCCGAAGTTGGTCAAAATTTGGTTGGCCGTGTAAGCGAAATCATTATGATCCGTACCAATTAGAATACCGCCCCCCGCATTTTTAAGAGCTAAAGCTTGGTTGATTGTTACTGCTATCGCTGAAGGAGTGAGGGTCGTAGTTTCTTTGTTGCGGAAACCGAAGGAACTGTCTAGAATGAATTCTGGCTGCTTGTTGGCCGCCCAAGCATTAATCGCGCCAAAATCTACTGCGTTCAAAAGCGATGTTTGATAAATACTCGTGTCGAACCAAATCTGGTTGTAAAACCCAACAGGCTTAGAGTTGAGCGATAATCCGAGGCTGCCAGGAACATGAGTTTGCACGAAATCAACATCAAATACTGTTCCGTTTTGATAATTTTCTAAGGTATTAGCGATCGCCCCGCGAAAAGCTTCTAAATTTCCCGTACCAAGGCCGCGAGTTGAATTCAGGTAAAGAATGTTTGTTATCGATAGTGTTTTCGGAGGATGAGGCATTTTTTTGAGCGCATCAATAAAATTGTCTGCTGTCAAGTTATCTACTGGCAATTTTGTTAACAAATCCATGACAGTCAGGTTATTAGCCTTCTGAGCCAGCAATGTCGCAGCTTCTTGTATTTCTGCATCAGTGAAACCAGGTTGCAACAATTGCAAAAAGTTTTTTAGTTGGTCTGGTAACTTAGCCGCTGATTGTGGATCGTTTGGATCTAGGCTGATGATTTGGTTTAGTTGTTTTCGCAGTACCAGTGATATGGATTCGCCATTGTTATTAGTAGTTATTGAAAAAACTTCTTCCCAATCCTTTAAGCTAAGGGATATATTGCCTGTGTTTGCAAAATTTTCTAGATCTGCAACTTCAACTGGATTCGTTCCATCCAAAATAGTCACAGTTTTTGCAGCTAATCCCGGTGTAGCAACTCCACAACTCAATCCTAATCCTAAGCTCCAGAAAATTCCTCGGACAACCCAATTTGAAATTGATGGCATTATTTTTACCCCAGTTTGAATAAAAGACATAGAACCCGATCGCCCTTCCACAACAACAACAACTGCTACTGAGGACGATCGCCCTTTCCCGCAAAGCCCGCGCCAGCCAAGCCATACCCAGGAAATCGCCCCCTCAACCCTAATTACGGAACCACCTCACACTTTTTACGCAAATCTCAAAACTTTTTTTCCCAAAACCCCTCAAACGTAAAGTTTTGTAACAATATCCCCACAAATGCGTAAAAAATTGCGACTCTACCGAAAAACAATATAGAGATACCCCAACACCGCACAAAAATCCCCAGAGGAGTCAGGAGATTGAGATGGAGGACGAGATTGAGATGGAGGACGAAATTGATTTGCAACTCCAACAGCTAGCTGTCGAAGCTAAACAGCACCCAGCCCAAAGCCGTCAGCGAAACAGAGCGCTAACCAAACTAATCGAAATAGTTAGGTGTTGTCATAGACTTGCTCGTCCTTACAAAGCCGGTTTGCAAGGTCTCATTTACCAGGATCTTTATAACGAAGCACTTGTAAAAACAATTGAGTATATTTGTCTGAAAATTGACAACTACTATCCAGAAAAACCAGTGATGGCTTGGGTCAACCACATATTGAAGTATAGATTCAGCGATGTTGTCGATCGACATATGAACGAAAATAGGAGACGCGAACTGCCTTCCTTGAATGACCTAGATGATAAATTAGAAAACTGGCTTTCAGAAGAATTGCAAGAGTCCGAAGAGGCTAGAATGATGCGTGAATTGCATCAAGAATGGTGCGAATTGCGTAAATTAATCGAAGAAGATCCAGATAGCCATTTTAGAAGAGTGTCACTTAGAGGTCGCCCAGATATCACTTGGCAAGTTATAGCTTTAGCTAAATTAGACGGTGAAACATTGGATAGTATCTCTCAAAGATTTGGAGTTGCCTTGACAACTATTGCCGATTTTTACAAACGAAATTTGCGTAGATTTGGTGATTACATTCGTAATAGATTACAGTAACAATTAAGCGACCATAGAAACTAATGATGAGCAAAATGATCGAACCAATAACTTTTACCGTACCGCTATCCTTTGAAGCCCACGACATCGCTCAACAGTGCGCCGAAAAATCCAGTCCGACAAAATTCAAACAAGTTTATCTCAATACCCTAGCAGTCTATGCCGTAGATTCTTACCTGCACTGCATGGGATTTGAAACCAACTTGGAAAAGAGCGAAAGTCGCGATTCACTCATGCTGAAATTTGTAGATGTTGCTGATTTAGATGTCGTCGGTGTTGGCAAAATCGAATGCCGTCCCGTCTTGCCAGATGCCGACGCTTGTCAGATTCCCTACGATGCTTGGGGAGACAGAATTGGTTATGTAGCCGTACAGTTAGACCAATCTTTGAAACAAGCAACACTACTAGGATTTACCAGAACAGTAGCTCAAGAAGTACCTCTGGCTGACATGAATTCCCTCGAAGATTTGCTCGTCTACATGAATCGAATTCAACAACTGAAACCAGTTAATTTGATGAACTGGTTCGATGAAGTTTTTGATGCAGGATGGCAAGTAATTGACGAGCTATTAAATCCCAAACAAATACAATTTCGCTCTTTTAGAAGCGACAAAGCATTACCCATCGATCGCGGTCAGAAAATTGACTTGGGAATGCAATTAGCAGAACACTCCGTAGCACTGCTAGTCACCATCCCCCCAGAACCAGATTCAGAACTGGATATTGTCGTGGAATTGTATCCAATGGGCAATCAAACTTATTTGCCTCCGGGGTTGAAATTGATGCTGACAGATGAGTTATCGGCAGAGGTAATTTTGCAGACTGAATCAAGAGATTCTGACAACTTTCTTAGATTTGAATTTACTCCTGACTTAAGAGAATTGTTCAGCATTACTGTGGCCCTGGGAGAGGTAAATGTGAAGCAATCTTTTCGTTTGTAGTAACTGCCCGATGGGGGTTCGATCGATTCCTTCTTTGTACAATGCAATGTATTGTAGGGGCGGGTTCACCAGTATTCTTAACTTCCAAGCCAACAGCTTCATAAACCCGCCCCGCCCATACAAACACGAATCAACACTTCCCTGGAAACGAGAAAATTAATCCGTGTATCTGTGTCAAAATCCCTGTTGTGCCATCCTTCTAGCATATGTCATCATTAACATTTCAAAACTTTCGCGGTCAAAATCTCCAAGGTCATTCTTTCAAAGGCCTTGACTTGACTAATACAGATTTCTCGAATGCAGATATTCGCGGTGCAGATTTTACCAATGCAATTCTCGATGGTGCTAATTTCAATGAGGCTTGCTGCGGACTAGCCAGAAAATCGCAAATCAAAATTTTCATAATTGTAGCACTGCTTTCGGCAATATCAGGAATAGCTGCTGTAATTGCGATCGATAGTACATTCAAATCTCTAATTCCCAAAACTACGGAGCATATCGGTTTTATTCCCACTGCAATCATCTTATTCGTCAATGCTATTCTCTTGACTGCCATGATTCGCCAAGGAATACAAAAAGCGTTGGATTATTTAGGTATTGCTGCTGCTGTATTTGTACCTTTAATTGGTGTTTTGTCTGCGTTCTCCAATGATAAACATCCCATACTTTCCTGGTTAAGGTCTTTTAGAAGTGGGAGCTTAATGAGTGCCTTGTCTGGCGAAACGAAGGCTAACGATATTCCGTTTTTAATTGTGACTTTAACTGCGGCTGTGGCTGCGACTACGATCGCAGTTGTAGCTCTCCCTTTAGCCCTAGCATTGGCTGAAGTTGTTTTAGGGAGGACGATTGCAGCTTTGGCTGTATTTGAAGCTCTGGCTATAAGTGCGATCGCCACCGGAATTATTGCCAGAAATTCCTTGAGATATTTAAAAGCATCCGTGTTAATCCAAGCTGGAGTAGTTGACAACACAAACAATAAATGCTATGAATTCCTGAATAATTGCGTCAAAAAAATTCCCGATCCGCCTGTAGTTATTGGGGCGATCGCTGGAGCTATCATCTTAGCTGTAGCTTTAATCTTATTAGGCAATCACATTTCTAAGAGAGTTTTAGCCGAAGATGATAAATACGCCGTAATTCGCCAGTTAGCGATCGTCATTGGTGCGATCGGCGGTACCAGCTTTCGCAATGCTCAATTAGCCAATACTAATTTCAGTTGTGCTACCCTCAAAAACACCGATTTTAGATTTGCTACTATCCACCGAACTATGTGGCGTCACGCTCGTTCTCTCGACTGGGCAAGAGTCGATGAAACAATATTAATTAATCCAGCAGTGCGAGAGTTGCTTGTCACCAGCAACGGCTATCACAAATCCTATCAAGGCATGGATCTCAGAGGAGCAAACCTCATAGGTGCAGACCTCAGATATGCCCAAATGCAAACAGCAGACCTCAGTCAAGCGACTTTGGAAGCTGCTAATTTAGAATATGCAAAATTTAGTCAAGTTCAGGCGATCGGTACTGATTTTAGCAGTGCCCAAATGACTGGTGTTTGCGGTTTGGGAACCTGGAATATTGACAGCACTACCAAACTAGAATGGGTTGATTGTAGGTGGGTTTACTTGCTAGAAGAACCGAAACCGGAAACGGACGATCGCGAACGCCGTCCCAGCAGTGGCGACTATCAACCACTAGAATTTACCAGCTTTTTTCAAGAAGTAGTAAATACAGTTGACTTGATTTTTAACCACGGTGTTGATTGGAAAGCTTTCGTCGCATCTTTTCAACAAGTCCAAGTAGAAAATCAAGGCATAGAACTGAAGATTCAGAGTATTGAAAACAAAGGCAATGGAGTTGTAGTCAAAGTCAGCGTACCTCCTGACACAGACAAAGAAAAAATTCACAAAGATTTCAATGTTTTTTATCAAAATATGCTACAATTGCTAGGAACAGAATTACCTGCCATGCACAACTCAACAGAACAGCGCCAATATTTGCTGTCAGCAATGGAGGATATAGTCAGACCGTTGTCCGAACAAGTAGTCATCTTAAACTTGGCTAACGGTGACTTGAAACAAGGGTTTGAGGTGACAGTTGATATTTCGTGCGATCGCCAGCGTTTAGCAATAGAATTAGAAGGCAAGTTACCACCAATCCCGGAAATTTCAGAACGCTATCAACAGTGGCAAAAAATGTATAACCTTCTGAAGGGTCAGCGTGCCATAAGAGTAAACCCAGGTCAAATCATTAACTTTTCCCAACAAGAGCTAAAAAGCATAGCTAAAGACGTAGAAAGTGATGTAAACAATTGGCTCGCATCCGAACACTTTTCCCCGATCGAGCAGGGATTGCGCGACAAGTTAAACCGCACTGACGAAGTACGGGTAATCATCCAAACTGAAGATAACTTACTGCGAAAACTCCCCTGGCATCAATGGGAATTTTTTAATAATTACTGTGAATCAGAAGTAGCTTTAAGTCGCACGATATCTAACAGAGTCAAAAAATCAGTTTCATCTAAAAATAAAGTAAGAATTTTGGCAATTTTGGGCGACAGTACAGGAATTAATATCGATCGAGACAGGCAGATATTGGAGCATTTGTCAGAAGCAGAAACCATATTTTTGGTAGAACCAACTCACCAGCAAGTTCAGGAATATCTCACCGATAAAAGAGGCTGGGATATTTTGTGTTTTTCGGGTCACAGTCAGAGCGAAGTCGATGGCAGTACGGGGGCGATTTGTATCAATAAGACAGATAAGTTAACTGTAGAACAGCTAAAAGATTCTTTGGAAATAGCTATTAAACGCGGTTTGGAAATAGCAATTTTTAACTCTTGCGATGGTTTAGGATTGGGGAAGCAATTAGCTAATTTAGATATTCCTCAAATTATCGTGATGCGAGAACCGGTACCGGATTTAATCGCCCAGGAGTTTCTGAAAATTTTTCTCCAAGCTTTTGCTGGCGGCAATTCTTTTTATGTTTCCGTGCGGCAAGCGCGAAAACATCTAAAAGATACTTGGGATCGGGAAATTCCCGGTGCTAGCTGGTTGCCTGTTATCTGTCAGAATCAAGCTGAGTTTCCCAAGACTTGGCGAAAATTGCAAGGGAATTATTGATGGTTAGTTAAATAATTGTAGATTTTGTTTGAGGAGGCAATTATGTCTGTTGTCGATCGACCTTTGAATGGCGGGCAAGATACCCACTCCCTAATAAAATTTAACTCTTGTGGAACAGGCATCTTGCCTGTTCGTGAAAAAAGATACTTAAACGCCGAACTCGCTCGCAGTTACCAAAAGTGCAATTTCCTGCGCTACATTTATGCACTGCGTGCCGGTGACGCCAACGCTTCACCAGGCTTCACTTTAATTGAGTTATTAGTTGTAATAATAATTATTGGCATTTTATCGGCGATCGCCCTCCCAGCTTTTCTCAGCCAAGTCAACAAAGCTAAAGAAGTAGAAGCTATACAAGCTACCAAATATCTGAGCGATCGCCAATCCGATCGCTTCCATCAAGAATTAAACTTTACCGACAATTTGAATCAGCTTGACTTCTATTTGTCCAGGGAAACAGAAAACTATTGCTATCAAATTTTGGCTGATAATAACTCTTTAAATGGTTCGGTTCATGTTGCTTTATCAAAAAAGTCTGGATTAAAATCCTATGCAAGTGTCGTGTACTATCAAAACGGGCAAATTCTGAAATGTCAACCCGTCCCGATTCAAGTTAGCTGTCCTGCATCATCTTTGGAAGTTGCGTTACTGATTGCTAATGTAGTCGCGAATCCCCAAAAGTATTGTCCTTAGTTTACTGAAATACTTAGATTATTGTTACAATATAAGTGAGTAAAAAAAAAATAGTATTGTAGGGTGCGTCAGCCCTTTCTCGTTTCCCTTGCCCCGTCAGTGTTCTAGCTGACGCACCCTACAGGCCTCGTTAGTGGTTTAAATGCTCCACAGCTTACTTAGATTATTGTTACAATATAAGTGAGTTAAAAAAAATTAGAGATAGAAGTTTATGAGCAGCCTTATATCGGTGCAAACGCTAATTGAATATATAGAAGCTTTGCCAGCCCAGGAGCAAACTTTACTATTTGACGAGCTTTTCAGGCGAAACATAATCAAGCAGCGTCAGGAAAACATCGATTCTTCTACAGTCAAGGTAGCTGGTGAGTCGGCGATCATCGGGTCAGCAATAGAATACTTAGGCCCGGGAAACACCAAGCGTATACTAAAGATGGCCAATTTTGTTGACGCGCTTCAAGAAGCAGACCCGATTATCATTGGAGAAAGAGAAAAGCCGCGCCAGGAAAACACCAAGCAGACAGTCAAGACAAAAACACTCTTAACAGATAACGCTACCTGCGACATTCGCGCAGCCGCCGATCGCACTAACTATGGGGGCGACCTCGACAGCTCAACTTATCACATAATCATTAAAAACGAATCAGACACAACAGTCAGTGCAGCGTTGCTGGGATGGCCCGAATGTAAAGCTTTTGGCGAGACGCGATCGCAAGCACTGCAAAACCTTCACGATTTAGTAAATGCCCAGCTAGCCGAAGCAGAAATCGTCTCTGTCAAACTCACGAATAGTCGATCGAACAATCCTTGGGTGAGGTTAGCTGGTAAGTATGAAAACGATCCGCAATACGATGAGGTATTGGCACACATAGAAGAATATCGCCGCGAACTCGATGCAGAAACCGAAGCTTATTACAGTCAAATTGACGCTGCGGCTGAAACCAAATGAGTCGATACATACTTGATACGGATTGTTTCTCCCTTTGGCAACAGAATCATCCAATGATGGTGCAGCGGGTCGAGGATAACGCAGAAAACCTTGCTTTAACTATCGTAACCGTAGAGGAAGCAATTCGCGGCTGGTTCAATGAGATCAGAAAGGCTTCGGCACCTCCGAAAGCGGACAAAAATGCTTCTAAAAGTTCGCAAGCGGACACAAAGGCTTCTGAACCTTCGCAAGCGGACAAATTAGTATGGAGTTACACCAAGTTATGGGATACATTAGAGGATTTCAAAATTCTCAACATTCTGAAATTTGACCAGAATGCTTTCACTATTTACACTGAGTTCCGTCGTCAAAAAATACGCATCGGCACGCAAGATTTGCGGATTGCTGCTATTGTACTTGCTAATAATTCTATCCTCGTTACCCGCAACCACCGAGATTTTTCGCAAGTGCCCGATCTAGTGCAGGAAGACTGGACAATTAAACCTTAAAAACAAGTGCGATTGCTAATCGTAGGGTGCGTCGCTCTCGAATTTTTTGTGATAATTTGAAGTTAATTGAGGCGACGCACCCGACACAATATCGTATGCTGCGTCGCCCTTGAATTTTTCGCGATGATTTGAAGCTATTCGATGCGACGCACTCGACAGTTAAAAGCAGATTTATGCTTATATGACGGCACGGATTCCCATTATTTAATAATACGTCAAGCCACGTATAAAAGCAAGGGGCGATCGCAAAAAAACCGCCCAATGCCCAATGCCCAATACCCTACCTTTGATTCCAAGCCACAGCCGCATCAGCCACAGCTTGTTCCACAGATTTCTCGCTCAACATCGCCGCCTGCAAATTGTCATAAATTGCCTTTTGCAACTTCTTAACATCCTTGAGAGGCGGAATCAACATCTCGGCGGAACTCAACCCAGAAGCACTGACAATCCGAGCTCGATCGGCAGCAGCAGCATCAGCCGGAACACTCTTAAAATAGCCATCCCCCAAAGCATCAACCGTAGAAGGCAAAACATTAGCAGCCTTAGCAAAAGCCAACTGATTCTGAGAATTAGTGAGAAACAAAGCAAACTTGACAGCATCATCAGGGCGCTTGCTGTCGCGAGGGACAACTAAATTCATCACCGCCACAGTCTTCTTACCGCTTTCCCCGGTAATTTGAGGCGCAGCAGCCGAAACAGCACCAACACTCGGAGCATTCTCAGCGATCGCCTTCAAAAACTGAGGCCCGGAGCCCAACAAAGCAGTTTCTCCAGCTTGATAAAGCTCGATCGCCCTGCGGTGGCCCTGCACCAAAACATCCTGCGGTAACAATCCGCCCTTGTACAAATCCACCCAATACTGAAAAACAGCCTTGCCCTTATCAGTATTAAAAGCCGCCTTTCCTTGAGCGTCCACCAAAGGTACGCCCATCTGCACAAAAGATTGCAAAACCTCCGCCGAATCTTCCGGCACAAAAGTCGCAAAAAAAGCAAACTTACCAGTCTTCTCCTTCACCTGTTTCGCAACAGCAGCCAACTCGGCATAGGTAGCAGGAGGCTTAGCAATTCCAGCTTTTTTAAACAACTCCGTATTGTAAATAGTTACCGGGGTTGTGAGATACCAAGGAATGCCAAAACTCTTACCGTCGAGCACACTAGCTTTCCAGATATTCGGGAGATAAGTCGATCGAACTTGCTGCGGAATCCGAGAATCCAAATCCAGCCAAGCATTGCGTCCCGCCAACAGCGAAGCAAAATCGGGATTCAGGTTCACCACATCCGGCGCCGTTTTCGCCGAAACCGCCCCCAAAATCTTGCTTTCCATCGCCGACCAAGGAACGTCCACCCAGCGCACCTTCACCCCCGGATTTTGGGCTTCAAAATCGGCGATCGTCTTGTTGAAATACTCAGTAAACTGAGGTTGAAGCTGCATAGTCCAGAACTCGATTTCCTGCGTATTATTTGCCTGGGAATTAACAGCCGGTTTGCCGCAACTCACCACCGCCGCCAGCAGCAGCCCCACCAGCCCAAAAACAGCAAACAGTTGCCAAGATTTACGTTTCATAGAATAAAATTTGAGAGTTATGGGAACCGTTAGAGAAAAAAGCGCTCGCCCGAGTCAAGCGCGATCGAGTGCGAGAGAGAGTTTTGTAGCCGGGCCCCCGATCGAGAGAGTCGGTTTTTGTGCAAAATCGGCAGGTTTTCGGTCGATCGAGCTGGAATTTGTTGACATTTGCAGCAGAATAGCTATTGTCAAGTAAATTGGGTAGCATAAAATCGGAACGGGCGATCGCGCAACACAGACAGATCCGCGATCGCCGAAGGCGGGATACCGAGATTACAGCACTCTTTCGGCAGTTGGAAACCAACCCTCCAACACGCCAGCGCGCTGAATCCGGCTGGCCAACTACAAAAGAAAAAAATAGCAATTACCGGCGACCCAATCCTATGGTTAACTTTTTCAAAGGTCTACTTTCCCAACGCCAGCCAGGAATCGGGATCGAAATAGCCCCAGACCGCATCAACATCATTCAGCTCGAAAAGAAAGCTCAGGCATTAAAATTAGCCACCCTAGCCTCAATAGAAGTACCAGAAGACATAGTACAAGAAGGACAAATAGTAGATCCGCCTGGAATGGCAGAACTAATAAAAGCCGTCCTCGCCGAAAACAAAATCAAAGCCAAGCGAGTAGCCACAGCCATTCCCGGCCGCGAAGCCGTCATCCGCCTCATCCCAGTTCCCGCAGAACTCAACGAAGAAGAACTGCGGGATTACATGAACGCAGAAGCAGGACTGTACTTGCCGTTTCCCAGAGAAGACGCCGACGTAGACTATCAAAAAATCGGCCTATTTGTAGATGACGACGGCGTAGAAAAAGTGCAAGTCGTGTTAGTAGCAACCCGCAGAGAAGTTACCGACACATACATCGAAACCTTCAAAGAAGCCGGACTGATTATAGACGTACTAGAAGTAACAAGCTTTGCCCTAATCCGCACCCTCAAAGACCAACTGCAACAATTTTCGTCCCAAGAAGCCGCAGTTCTCACCGCCATAGAATTTGACAGCACCGAGTTAGCTATAGTAGTGGACGGCATACCTCAGTTCAACCGTACCATCCCGATCGGCACCTACCAAATCCAGACCGCCCTCAACCAAGCCATGAACCTGCCGCCAACCAGAGACACCAGCGAACTGCAAGGCATGACCCTGCCAGTCACAGATACAATGGGTGCGTCGGGAGACGGCAATCCAGGCACAAATGCGATGATTAAAGTATTGGGAGAACTAGCAGACGAACTGCGCCGCTCAGTAGACTTTTACCTCAACCAGAGCGAAGAACTCGAAGTAGCGCAACTGCTGCTAGCAGGCCCGGGAGCTGCGATCGGCAAACTCGACGAATTTTTCATGCAAAGATTAAGCTTGCCCGCATCTCAAGTCGATCCCATCGAAACGCTAGGACTCGAAATCAGCGAAGAAATTACCCCAGAACAGCGAGCAGGTTTAGGAGTCGCCCTAGGTTTAGGACTGAGGGAGGTTATGTAACCTAACAGTTTTAGATGAGAGAAAAACAAATTTTAGAATTTTAGGTAAAAGCCCCTTCCAAAAGAAGAAGGCAGAAAGCAGAATGTAGAATATTGGAGGTAGAAGGTAGAAGGTAGAAGGTAAAAGGTAGAATATATCTGAGGTAGAAGCATCCCCTTCCTTCAGTAGAAGGCAAAAAGTTGTTTCTTTCTTCCCTAAATAAATCCTTCACTTGTACCAGCAATCTTGCGCTGTGTCTAAAATCTAAAATTTCAAATTTAAATCTATAGCAACAGCCAAGAGAGTTGGGACATTCTTAATTGCTCAAACCATGCGGCAGATTGCACCTTCCATAGGATTTCTTCCTTCTTCCTTACTCTCCTAAATAACTAAAACCTTCTTCCTGACATCCGTTACATCCGTTACATCCGTTACATAATCCGTTGCCGAACTTCCTTCTGCTATAAAATCGAGTGAAGCCATGTACAGCCTAGATATTAATTTTCTCAACGACCGTCCCGACTACAAACCAGTCGCAGCAGCCAAAAGCTCAGCTAAAAAAAGTTCTGGCGGAGCCAAAGACCAACTGCCCCTAATTGGGGCGGCGCTGTTTGCCTTCGGCATCAACGCCGCAGTCATGGGCGCCTGGTGGTGGGTGACGAACGAAAATACCAACTTGGGTACAGAACAAGCAAGCCTCGACCAAGAAGTGGCCAAGTTAAACACTCAAGCCAACGCCATCAAAGCCATCAACGCCGAAACCGACAAAGTTACCGCCGAATACAAAGCATTAGCCGGAGTATTCGACCAAATTAAACCTTGGTCGGCGATGCTGCAAGACCTGAGTGTCCGCACTCCCGCCGGAGTGCAAATTGCCAAAATCGAGCAAATCGACCCCAGTCCCTCCCCCGTGGTGGCAGCAGCACCCCCTCCGCCCGCAGCAAGTCCCGCCGCCTCCCCAGGGGCGAGTCCCTCCCCAGCCAGCCCCACCCCGGCTGCTGCTCCCGCCCCAGTCCTCCCGACGCAGGCAGCAAAAATAGTAATTTCAGGGGTAGCCAGCACCTTTGCTCAAGTTAACGACTTTATGCTGCTAGTCCAGCGCTCTCCTTTCTTCCTCAACACCGATACCAAACTGGTAGCGGCCACATTAAAAAACAACCCCGCACAAGTACAACTGCGCAACCAAAGCGCACTAGGAGCAGTAGAACTTCCCAAACTGCGGCCGGTGGTGGAATATAAAATTGAAACCACCCTTAGCCCGACTGGGGCCACGGAGTTGCTCCCCGAGCTGCGGAGCAAGCAAGCAGACGGGCTAGCAATACGGATAGAAACACTTCAAGAAAAAGGAGTGCTAGAACCACCAAAAGGAGAAGTGAAAAAACCATGACATCAGCAGAGTTTATTCAGAGCGGACAAGCAGAAGATACAGGGGCCAAGGAAATATTCGGCATTAAGCTGACACCCCAAGTCCAAGCAATCGGCGTCGCGGTTCTCGGCCTGGTCATTGCCGGCGGCCTCGTCTACCAATTCGTACTGCCAGAATTCCAAAAAGGCAGCGAGATCAAGCAAAAAATTGCCGAAAGCAAGCAAACGCAACAGCAATTGCAATCTCTAATTCAAAAAAAGGCAGAAGCTGAAGCAAAACAAGAAGAAGCAAAACAGCGCCGGGCCAACGTGACGGCAATGTTTGCCAGCGATGCGAGCGCCAACACGCTGCTGCTTGACATGACCCAACTGGTTAATAGAATCAACGCGGGCGTGCAAAGAGACGACCTCAAGGCTAAAATTACCAAATTTGAGCCGGAGCTCCCGCCAGCAGCAGCAACCGCCGCGCCGGGAGGTGTAGACCCAGATATTCTGAAAGATACATCCTTCGGGCCGTCCCTGGCTGGCAAGCTCAGACGCAAAAAATTTAAGGTAGAGTTTGAAGGCAATTTCGCTCAAACCCGCAATTTTATGCGTAACTTGGAGTTGATGCAGTCGCTGTTGGTAGTGAGAAATTTGAAATCTGAATTGCTAGCATCAACTCAGCCAATTGAAGTTGATTTTGTGAAAGGGAAAATAATCCAGGTGGGGCAGCCGCAAACTCAAATTAAAACGGCTTTTGACTTGCACGCGCTGCTGCCGTTAAAGCAAGAAGAAAAACCGGCAACTCCGGCTCCGAATTCTTCTGCTCCGGCAACTCCGGCTCCGAGTCCTGGTGCTAAGTAGCGGTTTTTTGCTGATATTAGCTATGGTTCCCAAGTCTGTATCAGCAGAAAGTTGAAGGTTGAAGGTTGAAGAAAGAAGGTAGAATTCAAAAAATTATGAATGGCAGAAAATTAGTTTTTTATAAGCAATATAAAATGATAATTACTGCCGAATTTATTCTAACTTCTCCATTCAAACACAGGCTCGGAGCGAGAATGTTTCAGTCAGTGCCAGAAGTTCGCGACAAAAGACTGCGAACAACAAATAACAAATTGTAGTTGAGGAGAGAACGTGAAACAGCATCTACGGTTATGTGGAGGACTCTTGGGCAGCGCTGCCGGAGTTCTCGTAGCCCAAGCCCCCGTCTCGGCGGCGCCGACTCAAGTCACAGGAGTGCAAGTGAGTCAAGCCAATAATGGGGTAAATATTGTCCTGGCTACCGAAAAGGGCGATCGCCCGCAAGTTTTCGCAATCAATAACGGCAATACTTACCAAGCCACAATTATCAACACCCAGCTCCGCTTGCCACAAGGCAACAGCTTCCGCCAAGATAACCCCGCTCCGGGAATTTCTTCAGTAGAAATCAGCCAGGTAGAGGCTAACAGCATCCGCGTTGTAGTGGCGGGCACCAACGGAGTTCCCAACGGACAAGTTATGCCGGGACAAGGCCAAAGCATCGTTCTCAGCGTTGCCGGACAGGGCGGGACTGTGCAGTCTGCCCAAACTGCACCTCCGCCGCCTCCGGGACTGCCGCTGAGCCAAACAGCTCCGCGGCCGGCTCCCCAAATCCGCACTTCGCAAAATCCAGGCGTGCTGCTGCCAAATCCCGAAGTTACTGTTACCAGAAACGATCGCCCGCCCCTCCCCAGCGAAATACAATCTCAGACCAATCAAGCTCCGCCTTTCCAGTCGCGGGCCGTGCCACCGCCCTTGGGAGATATCTCCGTATCTAACATCGCCCCCGGCGCGGGAAATATTGAACTGAGTTCGGGAGAACGCATCCCCCGCTTGGTGCTGCGGGATGCCCCAGTCCGGGACGTTTTGGCACTGCTGGCCCGCGCTGCGGGACTGAACATCGCTTTTACAGGCGGCGGGACACCGGGTCAACAGGGCCAGCCCGCAGTGCCCGGTCAGCCGGGAGCCTCCGGTTCAGATGAAGGGCCGAAGATTTCTTTGGACATCGAAAATGAGTCGGTGCAAGATGTTTTTAACTACGTGCTCCGGCTCAGCGGGCTGCAAGCTAACCGACAGGGGCGGACGATTTTTGTAGGGACTAGCTTGCCGATCGACTCGCGCAATATTATCATTCGGACTCTGCGGCTCAATCAAGTTCGGTCTACCGATGCAGCTAACTTTTTGAGCGCTCAAGGCGCGGAAACTCAACTGCCGATTACTCGGGTGACTATTCAAACCGTCGGCCAGGGAAATGCGGCGCGGGATGTGGAAATTCGGGAACCGGACATTAAGGCGATCGGCGCTAGGGAAGGCACGGGGCCGCTGTTGCTGAGAGGACTGTCGGTGCTGGCCGATGCGAGGCTCAATTCCATCACTTTGGTGGGCGACCCGCGCAAAGTAGACATGGCTGTGGCTTTCTTGACACAGCTAGATTTGCGCCGCCGTCAAGTGGCTGTCAACGTCAAGGTGATCGATATCAACTTGTCGGGAAACAACACCGCTAACAGCAGTTTCTCTTTCGGAATTAATAACAATTTCTTCGTCAATGACGGCGGGGCTGCAAGTCTCAATTTTGGTGGCCTCAATCCGCCCAGTAGGGACGCTGCTGTTGGGGGCCTAACTAATCGACCGATCGTCGGCAATCCAGTAACCGGGGAGCCTTTCTACGATCCGAACGGCAGGCTACTTAACGTACCGCTGACAGCACCCGGCGGCGGGTTGTTCGTGCAGCCGACAGCGCCGATTACTACTGACCCTACGCGAGTTGGGATTACGGATTACGAGCCGTTTCAGAGAGACTTAACCACTGGGGCGCTAACCTCTGTGGGAAGTGCGACTTTCGGCTTGTTCCCGCTTTTCCAATATCCCAGGAGGTTCCTGTCTACGTTGCAGGCACAGATTCTCACCCAGAATGCCAAAATTCTGACAGATCCGACTCTGGTTGTCCAAGAAGGAGAAACGGCGAATGTGAATATTACTCAAGAGGTGCTTAGTAACATCACGTCGGAAACGCAGACTACCGGAAATACAAGTAACACAACGGTGACGGCAGTCAAAGACAGGGCTGGTTTGCAGTTGGGGGTGGCAATCGATAGAGTGGACGACAACGGTTTTGTCTCTCTGCGGGTGAACCCGATCGTCAGGGGAATCGGCGTACCTCAAAACCTCGTCACTACCGGTAATAACACCAATCAGATCAGACTGCTTACTGAGCGATCTTTGCAATCGGGGCTAATCCGCCTGCGGGACGGCCAGACTTTGATTGTTTCGGGGATTATCAGCGACAACGAACAGATTGAAGCGAGCAAGATTCCAATTTTAGGAGATTTGCCGATAATTGGTTCCTTGTTCAGGAGAACCACTAAGACCAACCAGCGGGCGGAAGTGATTGTATTGCTGACTCCGCAGATTTTGGATGATAGCGATCGATCGAACTTTGGCTACCAAAACAACATCAGTCCCGACGCCCGCCAACTGTTGCAGCGCAGTCAGCCTGTCCAACCGAGACAGTAGTCAGCAGTCAGTAGTCAGCAGTCAGTAGTCAGTAGTCAGCAGGAAGAAATTTAGTTTTGCCCTTGACAATTCAGACTTTATTCCTTCTGACTTCTGCCTTTTTTCCTGAGAATAACAAAATCAGAAGGAATAAATTTTCCTTTAGCCCTTGACAAATGACATTTTATTCTTTCTATTTCTCCTTTTTTTCTGCTCTCAAATCCACTGAGGCGAGAAATCTTCTCTCCAAGGTGGTTTTTTTTACCTAAATTTTGGGATTAATTAAAAAAAGTTGGCAAGTTCCATATAAATTAAAGGTTCCACCGATCCATAAAGGTCGGCAAGACTTTAGAATAATGCAGTGAAAATTAGATGCTGTGGGGTTTTCAGCAATTAGAAACAAAAATTCCTTTTCTGACCAATTACCCTAGGGTAATTGGTATTCAGCAGGAGTTTTTAATTTGGGAAGCGGGCTGGAGCAATAGGGAACTACTCAAACCTCCGAACCCAAACTCCCATGCAGTTACCACTCACAGCTAATAGTTGAACTCTGTTTAACGTATTTTGCAAATCCCAGAAGGAGTTCGGAATGAACAAAGGTGAATTGGTTGATGCAGTCGCCGAAAAGGCTAGCGTGACAAAAAAACAGGCAGATGCTGTTTTGAGCGCTGCCTTGGAAGCAATCATGGAAGCTGTCTCCGAGGGCGACAAGGTGACGCTGGTCGGTTTTGGCTCGTTTGAGTCGCGGGAACGCAAGGCCCGCGAGGGTCGCAATCCCAAAACTGGCGACAAGATGGAAATCCCAGCAACTAGAGTTCCTGCATTTTCCGCAGGGAAGTTGTTTAAGGACAGAGTTGCACCGCCGAAAGAACCCAAAGAATAGGTGAACTGAGTCTTGACTAGACCTGTGCACGGGGGGAATTTAGCTTGGGCAGCCACACTAGCGGGCTGCCCTGCTTCTGCGATTCTCGATTTTTCTGCGAGTATCAGTCCTTTGGGCCCTCCTGAGTCGGCATTGGCTGCGATTCAAGCACACTCGAGCAGTCTGACGGCTTACCCAGACCCGGATTATGGAGAGCTGAGGACTGCTTTGGGTGAGGCTTTGAATGTTGACCGGGATTGGATTTTGCCGGGGAATGGTTCGGCGGAATTGTTGACTTGGGCGGCTTGGGATTTGTCGAAGCTGGAGGCGACTTATTTGGTGACTCCGGCTTTTGGCGATTACTGGCGGGCTCTGAAGGCTTTCGGCGCGCAGGTGCTGGAATGTCCTTTGGATCTCCAATCGTTGGGCGCGGAGCCTGTTCGCCGGTTAGTAACGGATGATTTGTCGGTTTCTAACCGTTCCCTTGTCTCCCCTTCTCTGTGTCTCCCGGTTCCTCTTGCTCTCGATGCCGATCGAGGTTTGCTCCTGAACAACCCGCACAATCCTACGGGTTTGCTGTTCGGTAGGGAGGCGATGAGGCCTTATGTGAAGCAGTTCGGTATGGTGGTGGTGGATGAGGCCTTTATGGACTTTCTACCGCCTTCTCAGCAGGAAACTTTGATCGGTGCTGTTGAGGAGTTTCCGAATTTGGTGATTTTACGATCGCTCACTAAATTCTATTCTCTGCCGGGACTGCGGATGGGATGCGCGATCGCCCATCCCGATATCCTCCGCCGCTGGCAGTTGCAGCGCGATCCTTGGCCTGTGAATACTTTGGCTGCGGTGGCGGCTGCTGCTGCGGTGCGAGATGCTGCTTTTGAGCGGCAAACTTGGGATTGGCTGCCTGTGGCTCGCCTTGAGCTATTTGAGGGTTTGGCTAGTTTACCGGGTTTGCATCCTTTGATGGGTGCAGCTAATTTTTTGTTGGTTGAGTCGTCGATGTCGGTTTCTCAGATTCAAAAAATTCTGTTGGAAGGACACCGGATTTTGATTCGGGATTGCTTGAGTTTTCCTGAGTTGGGCGATCGGTTTTTTCGGGTGGCTGTGCGATCGAGGGCGGACAATCTGCGACTGATTGTGGGACTTGCGGATGTTATTCGTCAGTTGACAGTTGACAGTTGACAGGTGACAGTTGACTGTTGTCAGTTGACTGTTGACTGTTGGCAACCAATAACAGTTGATAAACCGATTTTATTGGTTCTTCGATCGGACATACCCAAGAAACCCGGTTTCTATAGACCTCTTGCAAAAATAACTAGGACGGGCTCTGGGGCCCATCCCACAAAATTTTTTTTCTTGTGGAATGGGCCCCAGAGCCCGTTCCAGAATTTGATTAAAAGGATTTTTGCAAGAGGTCTTATGATAAATCTTGGGTTTTGCAGCGAAGTCTCTAGGAAGAAACCGGGTTTCTGACCCCGCGCGCGGATCGTCCTAAACTACTAACTAATGACTGCTGACTAATCAATACTCCGGACAGTTTTTTGGGCAGCGACTGAAACCCGCATTCTACCGTTAAGATTTCACCTGCTGAGGAAGCTGGAACCCTTATTCTACCGTTGGTGATTGAAAACTGTCCGGACTATTGACTAATGACTACTGACTTTTTTATTTATGCTTGATTATGATTTAGTGATTATTGGTGGAACTCCGGCCGGACGCTATGCTGCTTTTACTGCAACTAACTTCCCGGCTCGCGTTGCTTTGGTGGAACCGCTAAGTAATTCGCAAGATTTGCCGACAGGGAAGAAAGAGTCGATCGAGCTTGGTTTGAGATACAGCCAGATTTTGAGCGAGGCCGCTCGTTTTGCCCAGCAGATAAGCCGCCAGCAGTTGGGGGTTCGCAGGGAAGCGGCTAATTCCAAAATGCCGATCGAATTGCGGTTTGATGGGGTTCTCAAGTGGGCCGAGGGTGTTGTTGCTAATTTGTCAGAAATTGATGCTCTTGGCGTTTTGGCTGCTCGCGGTGTCGATATTATTTTTGGCAATGGCGAGTTTGTGGCGAAACCGGACTTGGCTTTTGTTGCCGGCGGCAGGAAATTGCGATCGCTCTGTTATTTGCTAGCTTGTCCAACTCTACCGGCGATTCCCAATATTGAAGGACTTTCGTCTGCTGGCTTTTTTACTTCGGAAACTGTCGGGGAATTAGCAAAACTTCCACAATTACCCAAAAGTTTGGCTGTAATCGGTGGCGATCCCAGCGGTGTCGAAGTGGCTCAGACTTTGGCTCGACTGGGGGTTGCTGTCACTTTGGTGGTGAAAAGTTCGCACATTTTGGCTAAAGAAGACCGAGAGGCTGCGGGGTTGGTGCAAGCTGCAATGGAAGCTGAAGGAGTGAGGATTCTGACTGGAACTGAGGTGACTCAAGCTAGGGTGATTGAGGGTAAAAAGTGGATTCAAGCAGGGCGTGCGGCGATCGAAGCTGAGGAGATTTTTCTGGCCGCCGGTAGAGGGCACAATTTTGTATCGTTAAATCTCGAAGCTGCTCGGGTTAAGTTCAATTATCGGGGGGTAATTTTAAATGACAAGCTGCAAACAACTAATCGCCGCATTTACGCGATCGGCGATGTTGCTGGGGGTTATCCGTTCCCTCACATCGCTAATTCCGAAGCTGCGGTTGCTGTGAAAAATGCTTTGTTTTTGCCGATGTTTCAAATAGATTATCGCGGGATTCCTTGGGCAATTTTTTCAGATCCGCAGTTGGCGAGGGTTGGCTTGACTGAAGCGCAAGCAAGGCGGCGTTTTGGAGACGATCTAATTATTAGTCGGGAATATTTTAAGAATATTGAAAGAGCTCAAATGTGCGGGGAGACAACGGGTTTTTGTAAGATTGTCGGGCGCCGCAACGGGGAGATTTTGGGGGCGAGTATTGTGGGGCCGCAAGCTGCTGAGTTGATTCACGCGATCGCCTTGGCTGTGCGTCACGGGATGAAGGTTGAGGCGATCGCCGAACTTCCTTATATTTGGTCGAGTTTTTCGGCAATCAGCGGTCAAACTGCTGCTGTTTGGGAGTCACAGCGCGGACGCAGCAATAATTTTATGCAGAATTTGTCAGAGAATTTGTTTCACTGGCGCAGGTATTGGAAGTGAAAAAATCCAAGGAAAACAGCAGAACACAGCACAAGCACCCTAAGTTAATAAGGTGCTGGTGGTGCATTTAATTTTTAGATCTACGGAGAGGGTGGGATTTGAACCCACGTTAGGTCGCCCTAAAGTAGTTTTCGAGACTACCGCATTCAACCGCTCTGCCACCTCTCCAATTGACTTGAGATGCGAGCTAAAAGCATTTTACCGCACAGTGCGCCACATTGTAAATCTTTTTGACCAAGAATTTCTTCATGGTACAAGCCCCCGGATTCATCCGTGGAATCAATCCAAAATCTAAAATCTAAAATCCTCAAGCCCCCGAATTTATCCGTGGGGTCAATCTAAAATCTAAAATCTAAAATCTAAAATTGATTGACACTCTCAGCGCTGAAGCGACTGAGATTCTTAAGAAATTTCGTTCTTAATATCCCTATTGCTAGGGTTCCTG
>NZ_JAUBWA010000017.1:0-74836 GCF_036702825.1 Microcoleus sp. A003_D6
ATTGGTCGTCTTCGATATTTAAGATTTTTTCCTGAGCTGATTTTATACTTAAAGGAACTCTAGTTATCCATTTCATTCCTCTCATCGCGATGATATTATCTTTGGTATATAAGGCACTATCTGCTACATTTATTCCTTCAAATGTCCAGGATTTTTTGAATTCTTTTAATCGCTCTACAAACACACTTTTGTCATCGATATTTCCCGAGTCTATTTTCAGATATAATGGTACGTCTCCGTCTCCTGTACAAATCATGTCAATTATAAATTGCTTGAGGTCTGGTCGATGATCCCTCGAATATCCATGTTTGAGCTCTATGGCTTTCATGTCTGATTCAGGCTCAGATTCTTGAATTTTCTCGAAGGGCTCTATCTTGACTGAATCCACTTCTTTTTCTGACGCTTTTGTGTACTCTCCATGTACATACATTGAAGTTCCATCCAAATGTATGCCCCACATTTTTACTTGAAATTTTTCGGCAGCTTTTAGGGCGATTGCTGTAAATAGTTCTGTTGTGCCTACTGCATGATATTTGTCTAATGCTCTCGCTAGTCGGTCATCATTTAAATGTGATGGTAATACTCCTTCCCCAATCAGATGTTCTGTTGCTTTGCCGATAAAAAACTGCTCAAATAAGTATAAAGGGGCGCTTAAAAACCCTAATCCATTCAAAATCATGGCTTTCATTATTTGTCCAGGAGTTAACATCTCTTTTTCTTTGATGCCCACTTGTTGATTCACTATTTCTACCAGTTCCATTTCATCGATAATTCCGGCTATTATTCCTAAATGATCTATATCTAGGGTTTGAATTTCGAGTGGGGGCTGATTCATGATTTTTTACACCTAGGTTGCTGACTCTATTATCTAATCTTAGCAAAATTTGAAATTTTTGCTAGGTATTTATTTCAGGGTTTCATGCCTCCAAATTTAAAATGATTAAATTTGTCTGAATATCTGCGGAATGTGGGTTTAAAATTAGCAGAAAATATGTTGTGGCAAGGCAAAATAGATGAAGTTATAAATCTATTTAAAGAGATGAGGAAAAAAGAATTTAAAACATTTTGTAATTATTTAGAGACCCATCGCTGCCGAATAGTCAACTACCAATACTATAAAGAAGAATCCATAAGTTCGATTGGTTCTGGAACAGTTGAATCAATTATTAAACGAATTGGATTCAGGGTCAAAATATCAGGAGCGCAATGGAATATTGAGAGTGTTCCCTCTATCCTTTCTCTTCGCTGTGCTTACCTCAACGGTCAACTTTCAATTTGATGTATTTGCCAAAGTGAGATGCACCCGACTGTAGCTCTCCCATGCCATCGATGTGACCGAAATTTCTTTTGATATATTGGAGTTGTTTCTTGATGGCTTTTTTTCGTGTTTTTCGTGAGGGCTTCCGGTTTTTCGCTACTGTTAAATATTCTTTTCTGGCTGTGTTTCTATACGTTCTTGGTTTTTTTTTGCTGGTGACTGGATTTGAGTATGTAGAGCGTCTATAATTTTTTCGGTATGTTCTCTGGCTTGATTTAATAGTCCTAAGTCTGTCGGATATTTAATGTCGGCTGGCGCTACCGTTGCATCTAATATTAATTTTCCTTGATTTTTAGGCTCATTTATTTCTGATGACTTTTTTTCGACTACTTCACCTGGTACTTCGGTCTGCTCTTTGACCATTTTTTCGTTGATTTTATTGACCAGGTTCACACCTATTCTCTGCCTAAAATGAACGAATATCAATGAGTCGAATGGTGCTTGACTACTATAGGTGGTCATGCCTATAAAGTATTTTAGGTATGGGTTTTCTCTGATTTGTTCGAGTGTTTCTTTATCGCTGGTTCCTAACCTTTCTTTAATTATTAATGCTCGATGATGCCATCCGAAAAGATTTAGCTGGAGCTCCCATATCTACGGAAAGATTTTGAGCATATTCTACTTCAAATTCTGACCAGGGAATTAGTTTTGCCATGATTACCCAACGATTATCATCTGACAATTGCCCCTCGAAGGGGAGGTCAAAGTTGGATGGCTCTTTTGGGGCCCTAGTCAACTTTTCGGTACATTACGAAAGTGATGGTGTGCTGGGATTTTGACTCATTTTAGCTCAGAGTCTTACACACGATCAGCGCCTAAACGAGCCAAAGTCTTTTGCTGTAAGGGTTTTAGGCTTATTCAGCAAGCCCTACGTACTAAAGCACCGTGTTATCCCACTGTGAAAAAACGGATTTCAAGGGCGCAAAAAGTCTTCAAAATTAGTTGTTTAATCTCTTCCTTATTGAGTTTTTGAGCAACAGCTTCCCGGATATTCAAAGGCAGCCACTTTTAGATGCACTCATTTTTTAGTCTAAACTACAGAAACTTAAGGCTAAACTTAAACTTTGAAAAAATAGTCCACACTATATCCCCTATGGGTTTCAGATATTCGATTATGCCTAAAACTGTCCGAAGTATTGTAGCTTGTGGACTAGCAGTTATTTTGTGAGTACGGCCGGCAACGTCAGCAGTGAGGTAATCCGAAAATACATTGAAGATCCTCATCATGCGTTAAACTGACGGAAAGATTGAAGGCGGTTCAAACCGCCGAGTCGCTTTCCTCTCAAGACTAAAGTCGCGCTCGTTTCACGCATTCGGCTATTCTTTTTATGAATCTTGAAGGCAAACGGATTAGCGAAAATTGGGCGAGGGTGGACAGGGAGCAGTATACTCCGCAAAAGGCGGAAAACGAGCGAGCAAAATCCTATTTTATAGCTCTAGCAAGAGTCAGCGTGAGTTGCTCCGAGGACAGTTGCAGAATATCCGTCGAATGCCTGAGCTACGGGATCTGGCGATCGCCAGACCTCTGGAAATGCTCCAAGCACCTCACTTGGGATATGTAATGGAACTTATTACGGGATTGAAGGATTCAATCTCCTGAAATACTTGCTTTCCTCGTTAGCGATCGGTCGGGCCAATTTCTTTAACCGAGAGGTATTGCGTAAGTCCTGACCTCTTGCTTTGGCTAGCCACATAATTTATTATGTGAACATCTTTCGTAAAACCCGTTAAGGACGCTACAAAACTCATGCGCACACCTCTACAAGTCAGCAAGGAAATTAAGCGAATTATCACGTTCGAGACCAACTCCATGGGCGAACCGATGTCGGTCGTGGTTTACAAAAAAAAGGGTGTCACAGCCCCCACAGCCCCCACAGCCATCACTATGGAAACAGCGACGACGAAAGCCAAGAGTATCCTTGAACAGGTAGTGGATTCCCAAATCCAGGCGGCGAATGAATTTAAAGCATTGAACGAGAAGGCAGGGCCTGACTGGCTCAAGGAACTCGGCAAGAACATCACGCTTGCTGTAGTCAAGGGTGGAAGTGCATTCGAGAGCAAGTAGCGCGGCACCACCGTCAGCAGGCAATAATAAGTAGAAGGCGAATAGAAAAAGGGGAACGCTATCCATGTCTTTACCTTTAAGTTTTGCCGCGTCTGCTCAAGATCGTATGCATTTCATTAACCTCGGCACTTGCAACGCCGTGGTTCAATGCGTTTTCTCGCTAGAAGACTGTCTTGATGAAACGCTACTTTCTAAAAGCGTGGACCTGGTACTCGAATCAGAACCAATTTTAAAATGCCAGTGGGTTGATGGCTTACTATCTCCTAAGTGGGAGCAAGCCAAATCAGACCATCAGGAGCGATTTGGGCTAATTCAGGCGGTCAATTTTAAGCAAGAGCTAGATGACTTTATGTCTGCTCCACTCGATCCTAAGACTGATAGTCTTACCCAAACCAGAATCTTTCGCTCCCAAGATCCTGATGGGGCAAATGATACATTATGCGTCAAGATGTCCCATGTGGTGTCTGACGTAAGCGGTCTACGCTATTTTATGTACAAGCTGGCAGAGACATATGGAAAACTGCGAGAGGATACCGTTTACCAGCCCCCTAAAACAGTCCCTAATCGCAGCAGTTGGCAAATTTTTCTTCGACTGCCCTTCAAACAAAAAGTCCGGCTCTTTCAGAAAGGTAAAAAAGATTTCGTCAAGAAGGGACAGTGGCGGATTCCTTTCAACAGCCCGACAAGCGGCGGGATGACGTATGTAACTCGAACCTTTGACCAGGAAAAGTTCTCAGCTTTGTCCCGGTACGCGACAGAGAACGGTACTTCACTGAATCAGGTGATGCTAACTGGGTATGCGCGAGCGTTGCGCCGTTTCACTCATGCAGAGCTAAATACTTCCCTGCCCCTGATCAATACCTTTGACCTGCGGCATTATCTGCGGCGTGAGGGGACTCCGGGTATCTGCAATCTCTCTGTACCACTGGTTCTGGATGTTATTTTCCAAGCAGAGGACTCATTTGAGCAGACCTTAGCTCAGTTGAAGTCAGAAATGCTCAAACAAAAAAAAAGCGTTCCAGGAGTTTTCCAAGGGCTGGCGATGGAAATGCTTTTTCTCGCACCGTTCTCTTACTTACAAAAGCTGTTCAATAAATTCTTTGCGGAAGCTTCCTTGTCCGGTGTCAGCATTCCGGTCTTTTCCGATGGTGGAAATGCAAATGTGGAGATTCCTGGTCATAACGTTCTAAATGTTTATGGTGTAGGTCCGGTCGCCTTTGCACCTACTTTCATGGTCACAGCTTCGACATACAAAAACACCCTGACTTTCGCGACTGGATTCTGCGAGGAGTCAATATCCCGTCAGTCAATCGCACATTTCTTTGACTTAATGGAGGAGGAACTTCCATTCCCCAGCGTTGTCGCAGCCGGAATCAGTTCCGTTCCCAAGAATTTAATCTCCTAACCAACTGAATTGTAAGAAAAATTTATGATTCGGTCTGTTGCGTTGTTTCCAGGGCAAGGTTCTCAGTTTCGCGGCATGGGCAGCGAGTTGTTTCCACGATACCCGCACCTGCTTCAGCAGTCGCACGAAATTCTCGGTTTCTCCGTCGAGAAACTTTGCCTCGACGATCCCGGGGGCGATCTCATCAAGACACAATTCACCCAAGTCGCCCTATTCGTCGTCAACGCCCTATCTTGGCAGGCTAAGTTTGGCGACACGGGTCGTCTCCCCGATGCGGCGTGCGGGCATTCCTTGGGCGAATATAATGCGTTGTTCGCAGCCGGTGTTTTTGACTTCGCCACCGGACTTAAACTTGTCAAGAAGCGTGGCGAGTTGATGAGTAGTCAGAATGGCGGCGGAATGGCGGCGGTAATCGGCTGCGATGCGGAACGTATCCGCAAAATTCTTGACGATTTCGCTTTCGATACACTCGACATCGCCAACTACAATTCCCCCAATCAGGTCGTCATTTCTGGGCCCAAGCGGGATATCGAAGATGTTGCGGCTGTGTTTGCGGAAGTCCCTGAATCGAGATACGTGGTCTTGGGCGTTGGAGGGGCGTTTCATTCGCGCTATATGCGCGAAGCTGGCGACGAGTTTGGAGCTTTCATCAGGACCATGCGCTTCAATGCTCCCCGTTTTCCCGTGATATCCAATTTTCTGGCCCGTCCTTACACTTCCACAGACTTGATTACGACCCTCACGAGTCAAGTTTCGAGCCCCGTGCGCTGGATGGATAGCATGAGCTACCTACTAGGACAGGGGGCTTGCGATTTCCACGAACTCGGACCGGGTACGACGCTCACGCGGTTACTGAACAAGATCGCCCCGGGCGTAGTTCAGGGGGGGCCGACAAAATGAATGCACGGATTGTGTTCATGTTTTCTGGGCAGGGCTCTCAGTATGCGGGGATGGGGCGCGAGCTTTACGATCGAAATCTTGTTTTCCGTCGGTGCATGGACGAGTTTTCCGAAGTGGCATTCCCGTTGCTAGGTGTTCATCTTTCAGATAAGATTTGTTCTTCTAGCGAGCCTGAATCCGACGTATTTGTAAAAACGAGGTATACAAATCCAGCCTTGTATATGTTCAACTACGCCGTCGCGGCAACACTCGAATCTTCTGGTGTAATACCCGATGAGCTGCTCGGCTACAGCTTGGGTGAGTTGACGGCAGCGGCCTACAGCGGGAATGTAGACCGATTCGATTTGTTCGTAAGGTTAATTCGGGCATCCTTCGCCCTTGAAAAGCATTCGCCCAGTGGCGGAATGCTGGCTGTACTAGATTCTCGTCAGTTGTGGGATCTCCACCCGGAGTGGTTTGGCAGTACATATCTAGCCAGCGTGAACTGTAGCCGGAGCTTCGTTGTCAGTGGCCCGGCTCACGTTTTGGACGAGTTGCAAGGCCGCTTAAAAGCCAGCGGCGTTCTCTTTCAGCGTTTGCCCGTGATGCAGGCCTTTCACTCGCCCTTGATCGACACGGCAAAGCCGTCAGTCTTGAAAGAAATTGATAATCTTTCCTTCACCGCCCAAGGTCGCTTCCCGATCCATTCCTGCGTCGCACCCGGAATGGTCGAGGAAGACTTAAGCAGTCCCCGGAGATTCTGGGACGCGATGCGCCAGCCTGTGTTTTTTGAAACGGCGTTGCAGCACATCGAGGCAGGTAAGCCGAGGCTATATATTGATGTCGGTCCTAGCGGAACGCTGGCGGCCTTTGCGAAACTTTCGGTTGGCGCTTTGTCGAGGTCGGAAGCTTTACCCGTAGTTGACCGATTCGGGCTCAACGAGAGGGGACTGCAAAACGCATTGATCAAGGCGGCAGCATGGCGTACTTCCTAACCCCTCCGGCACGTAGCGCGACGAATGTGACTCTGAGAAGGTCTGATTGTACGGTTCCCTGCCGTTTCAGCTCAGTCTCTGCATCCGAATATCCAGCGCTGGCGGAGCGGCGATCCAGCATTTTGTCAGATTCGGAGTTGGCGTATTTTGAAGGTCTGCCCGTTTTGAGACGGCGTACTTCCTATCTCTTGGGGCGTTTTGCCGCCAAGAACGCCCTCGCCTCCCTGGTTGGCGAAGACGATTACCGCTCCATTTCGATCGAACCCGGCATATTTGGTCAGCCCATCGTCCATCACCGGTGTTCGATAGGTTACGACATTAGCATTTCCCATAATAGCCAACAAGCCATAGCGATCGCGTTCGATGCCGGACATCCGATGGGGATCGATATTGAAAAGTTTGATTACACCCTTTACCAGACTCTGCTAAGCGCTGTCCCAGACGAAGAAGCGAGATTCTTGGATGGCAGCGACAACGCGAGCCCCCAACTGCTACTCGTTCTGTGGACGGCGAAGGAGGCACTTTCAAAAGCGCTCCGCTGCGGAATGATGACACCCGCCTCGGTATTGGCGATCGAATCGCTTGAGCGATCGCCAAGCTGTAGGTATCAGTCAGTGTTCCGTAACTTTGGTCAGTACAAAGCGCTTTCGTGGGTATCCGAAGCCACGGTAATTTCGATTGTTTTGCCGCTTCGCACCGAAATTGAGTTCGATCCATTTAAGTAGAAAGACGGTTAAAAAAGCATGACAAAGGACATAGCTGCGATCGGCCTCGCTTGCCGCTTCCCGGGGGCCTCCAATGCCGAAGTATTCTGGTCAAATCTGGTATCCGGATTGAACTCGATCGTGGAAATTCCGCTCGATCGATGGGATCGCGAGGCCTACGCTGACCAGATGGCGAGCAAATGGGGCGGATTCATCAATGGAATTGCGGAGTTCGACGCTGGGTTCTTTGCGATTTCTCCACGAGAGGCCCGCAATATGGATCCGCAGCAGCGGTTGCTTCTTGAGGTTGCGTGGCACTGCATCGAGGATTCCGGTGTTGCGCCTGCCCTGCTCCGGAGCAAGGGAACTGGCGTTTACATCGGCGCAATGACGCTCGACTACCTACAGACTGCCACAGCAACTGGCGTTGAAGTTGATGGATTTTCGTGTCTTGGCGGTTACAGTTGCATTCTTTCCAATCGTATTTCTCATGCCTTTGGTCTGAGCGGCCCTAGCGTGACCATTGACACTGCCTGCTCGTCTTCACTGGTAGCACTTCATCTAGCACGGCAAGCACTGCTCGCCGGCGATTGCGACATGGCCTTCGTCGGTGGAGTTTGCTTGAATCACAGACCGTGGAAACACCTATCTTTTTCGCGGGCCCGAATGCTGAGTCCTACCGGCCAATGCCGAACTTTCGACGCGAGCGCGGATGGCTATGTTCCAGGTGAGGGTTGTGGAGTGGTGCTGCTTCAACCCCTAGAAAAAGCGATTGCCGAAAATAACAGAATCCTCGGAGTTATCAAGGGATCGGCAGTAAACCATTCGGCTGTCGCGGAATCGATTACAGCTCCCAGCGCGGACAGGCAGACGGCGCTGTTGGTTTCCGCATACAAAAATGCGGCTGTTGACCCCGCGACAGTCACCTACATCGAAACGCACGGTACCGGGACTTCTCTGGGAGATCCGATCGAAATGGAGGCGTTAACGCGAGCCTTCAGTCCGCACTCAGAACGTAAAAGTTACTGCAAGGTGGGGTCGGTCAAGACAAACATCGGACATCTGGAAGCTGCGGCAGGAATCGCTGGCTTGGTGAAGGTGCTTCTAATGATGAGAGCGAAGGCGATCCCGCCGAGTCTGAATCTCGTTACGCCGAATCCACTCATCGATTTTGCTTCGTCCCCATTTGTTCCAGCGTTGGAACTCGCGCCCTGGACTCCGGCAGGGGAGGGCCTTCCCTTACGGGCTGGAGTTAGTTCCTTCGGATTCGGCGGCAGTAACGCCCACGTCATTCTCGAAGCACCGCCAGAAAGCTGTGTTTCTCCAGCTTTCCGTAGTCTCGGCAAACCCTCAGCACAGATGCCGTTCCTTTTGTCAGCGAAATCCGCGAGTAGTCTTGAGCAGCTTGTGACAATCTGGCGGGCATCAGCGGAACACTTCTCCCAGGAAATCGAGCTTTGGGACGTTTGTGCCAATCTCGCTTTGTCACGAGAGAGCTTTCCCTGGCGATTCGGGTTAACCGCTTCCAGTTGGGCTGAAGTCAAGCTTGCCCTCGAAAGGTTCGAGCCACTCCGCGCCAGCGAATCGGTGAATCACCCACCGCAGTCTCGAACGTTAACAATCGATTCGGAGTCGGTGAAGCCTCTAGTTGAGGGAATTGCTCTGACCGATGCCGACTTTGAAAGTGTTCTACAGCACGCCCGGGTCTTGTGGAGCCGACAGATCACTTTTACACGCTTTGTCGAAGCTTGGCGGGCCGTACTCCGAGAAGTAGGCCTCGAACTTGAAGATATATTTGCAGGAATAAACCCTAACGAGGGAAATAGAATTCCAGTATTTATTGCCATCCGAAGCAGCCTGCGCCGCCTCTGCCAGAAATGGAATTTGACCGATCGCTATCCCTCTGGCTCGTCGCAACTCGATGAACTCGTACAATTATTCGCCGAAGGTGTGTTCGAGCCGACAGATATATTAGGGCTGTTATCGGGAGAAACCTTCGCGATCGCTCGCACTTGGGTTAAAAGTACGGATCGCCAAACCTTAATGGGGACAGCTTCCTCTGTAAACGATACCTTGTCGCTGTGGCTGGCGGGGAGTGATGTGGATTGGCATGAGTGCTTCCCGGACAAATACCAAAAGCTCTCCCTGCCACTTTATCCCTTCGATAGGCAGGCATACTGGCTGCATCCCGAAGGGGAGCGATCGGCCTCGGCACCGCATCCTGTTTCGCGCACTTTCCGAGCGGATGACCCGATCGTTGAGGCACACTTCCTTAACGGTCGGTTGATTTTGCTAGCGGCCAGTATGATCTGTTTGGCTTTGGATTCCGCCCAACAAGCAACCGGAATATCTGTGCGAACTTTGTCGGACTTTGAAATTCACCATGCGGTGCAGATATCCCCTGGCGAGTCAGCGAACGATGCTGGGAAGGTTGAGTTGTCGGCCTCGGTTAATCTCTCCGACTCCACGCTACAGTTGATCCTTAAAGACAGAACTGTAGCCAGTGCAAAGATTTCAGCGATTGAAGATACCGATGGCGATCGCCAGTTAACACCGCAGAACTGGCTCCGCAAGTTTGAGGCTCCCGCGATTTATGCTACCCTCCGCGCCCGCGGATATCAGTACGGCAGGGCTCTACAGGTCATCCGCTCGATGTCTGTGAATGATGAGATGGCAGAGTTCCTAATAGAAACCGACAATTGGACAGCTCTGCTGGATAGTATCCTCCAGGCAGCGGTTTACCTGCGTACAATCTGGGAACCTACACAGGCACCTATATTCGAGGTACCAGCCAAGATACGTAATCTCTTAGCCCGCGATGTGGCTGGACCTTTCCAGGTGAGAGTCGAACGGCAACGGTGCAAGTTCTCGGCATCAGGCAGCGATGTCAGTGCCGAAGCCACGGACAAATCAGGATCGCTGGTAGCAGCAGTTTACGGTCTAAAACTCTCTGCCGCCCCGCTACTGTCACCCGAGATTTCTTACTTCGAGCCACATTGGATTGCGACCCCGCTAGTATCGCAGAACAGCTATGAAGGTCAAGGGCTGTCGATGATCTTCGCGGGTTCTGCGGCCCTTGGATTATCTCTTTTCCAGGCACTGCGATCCAGTTCGGCGGAATGCTGCCTAATCGTGACCGGGGAAAGCTTTGAACCGCTGGGCGGCGGGATGTATCAGATGGACTTCACAGAAGTCGGAAATTACGATCGCCTGCTGGAAGCGATCGCCCCAGGGCTTGCCGCATATAGCCCTGAAACACCGGTCACTGTGTACTGGGTAACGCACCAGACGGAACAAAAACAGCCCCTTGTTTCTACCGTTGCCGATCGGGTTGCACACGGTGTCCGCGGAGTTTTCCTCCTTACGCAGGCATGGACTAGGTTGTTTCCATCGATCCCTCTGCGCTTGGTGGCGATTACGTCCGACGCGCAAGCGGTAACGGAACACGATCGAGCTTTTGGATTCGCTTCAGCCGGGATCGAAGCGCTAGGGCGCACTGCGTCAATCGAGATCCCGCAGATCCGCTTTAAATCTGTCGATTTGGAATCTGCGATGTCCATTGGGGAGCGAAGCCGCGTTATCCTTGCCGAGGTAGCAGCTTCTTTCGACGGTGATGCTGTGGCATACCGGGGCGGTCTCCGTTACACCAGAAACATTAGCGAACTGACCGAACGGGCGGGCGAAGAGACCATCATTCCCGGAGGCGCTTGCATCTTAGTTACCGGGGGGAATGGGGCGCTGGCTGCCGAAGCTGCGCGCGCGATCGCATTGCAGACTCAGGTTCGCCTCATCCTGGTGGCACGTTCTCCAGCCAACAAAGACACAGACCGTCTGATTGCCGATATCTCAGACCTCGGATCGATCGCGGAGTACCATCAAGGCGACGTTTCCGATGCGGGAGCATTGGACATCTTATTCTCCCATTGGCAAGAAACTGGCATCAAGCTCCACGGAGTGATTCACACTGCCGGACAGATCGAAGATAGCCTCCTGCACAACCAGAGCGCGGCAGCTTTCGATCGCACCGTTGCGCCCAAGCTTGTAGCTGCGGTTTTAATCGGTGAAAGGCTGCGCGACCACCCAGTAGAGTTCTTCGTAGCTTTCTCCTCCACAACTCCGCTGACGGGAAACGCGGGACAGGCAAATTACGCTGCCGCGAACGCGCTTCTCGACTCATTTTGTGCCTATCGTTCCCGCAACTCTCCAGGGCGATGCACTGCCATCAACTGGGGGCTTTGGAAATCGAGGGGCATGGGGGCTGCGGCAAACCTTTCAGATCGATTTCGCAGTCTGGGGATTGAGCCGTTGACTGCTGCATCCGGCAGGTTCGCACTAATGGAAATCCTGACCCGTGAATTTCCTCTTCAAGTTGCTGTTACCGGGAAAGGAACCGCAAAGGATGTATTTGCGGGCTCTGCGGTCGGGTATCATCCTTCTTTGCCTCAACCAGTAGCGGCGATCGCCGCTAAAAGTGACAGCACTGCGATCGAGAGCATCGAGCAAGAGTTAGTCGAGTTAATCGCACGAACGCTCAATGCGGAGCCGGAGAATATCTCTCGACAAGAAGGGTTCTTCAGCCTTGGAGTCGAGTCCTTAACGATCGAAGAGATCGTGGCTGAATTGGGAAAGCGCTATACGGGTCTGCGACCTACGCTCTTGTTTGACTACCCCAATATCACCGTGCTTGCCGCGTATTTAGGAAGCCTTGCGCCCAGGGCAGCCGAATCCGGCGAGGTCAAAACCCTCAAGCTCCCCGCTCCGAAGGTTCCCCCCGCGCCCAGCGCAGCCGAGTCCGGTGAGGTTAAACCCCTCAAGCTCCCTGCTCCGGCAGTCCGCCGCGCGTCGGGCTATGAGATCGCGATCGTCGGTATTGATGGGCGGTATCCGAAATCCCCGGATCTCGAAACATACTGGAACAACCTCCTATCGGGCAGATCGTGTGTCGAGGAGATTCCAGCCTCGCGCTGGGATCATGCGCCTTATTTTTCGGAGACGAGACAGCCCAACCGCACACATGGCAAATGGGGCGGTTTCGTCGAAGGGGTCGATCTTTTCGATCCGCTATTTTTCAATATCTCTCCGAAAGAGGCTGAACAGACCGATCCGCAGCAGCGACTTTTCCTGGAAAGCGTTTGGCATACGATGGAGAACGCTGGGTACGGGAGCAGGAAATCGCGACAAGGGCAGCGCGTGGGAATGTTTGCTGGCGTAATGTGGCACGACTATTCCCACGTCGCGCGGGATCTGAGCGTGAACAACGACCAGTCAAGCGGTGCGGGCGCACTTTTCTGGGCAATTGCAAATCGAGTTTCTCATTTCCTCGATTTCACGGGGCCGAGCTTGGCGATCGACACGGCCTGTTCGTCTTCGTTGACGGCAATTCATCTGGCGTGCCAGAGCATCCTGATGGGCGATTGTGACATGGCCGTGGCCGGTGGTGTCAATCTAAGTTTGCATCCGTTCCGCTATCTTTATCTCAGCCAAGCAGGATTTCTGTCAAAGGACGGACTCTGCCGGAGTTTTGGACAAGGAGGCGAAGGCTACGTTCCGGGCGAAGGCGTGGGAGCCTTGCTGCTCAAGCCGCTGGAACGCGCACTGGCTGATGGCGACACCATTCAGGGCGTGGTACGCGGCAGCAGCATCAACCACGGCGGCCGCGCCAACGGTTTCACAGTCCCGAATGCGGGAGCGCAGAGCGATCTGATTGAACAGTCCTTGCGGAGGGCCGGTGTACGGTTCAGCGACCTTCAGTACATTGAGTGTCATGGAACTGGAACTGCCCTGGGAGATCCAATCGAGATCGGCGCATTGTGGGAGTTGGCCAAACGGGAAGGTTACTCCGGCGACAGGATTGCGATCGGCTCCGTAAAGTCGAACATCGGTCATCTGGAAGCCGCAGCCGGGATTGCTGGTGTCACTAAAGTGCTGCTGGCAATGCGCCACGGCGTGATTCCAGCGACGCTGCATTGCCAACCGCCAAACCCGAACATTCAATTTTCAGAGACACCCTTTGAAGTCACTGCGCGCAATCTAGCCTGGGTTCCAGGAGAACAGCCACGTATCGCTTGCGTTAGTAGCTTCGGCGCCGGCGGAGCGAATGCCCATGTTGTCCTCGAAGACTGGCGAAACCCATCGGCTGCCGCACCAAAAACTGGCCCCCAGACGATCGTCTTAAGTGCCAGGACGAACGATCGCCTCGTGGAGATGGCGAACAAGCTTCGCAGTTTTATTGAGTCCCACCACTCTTCCTTGGAAGACTTGGCATGGACGTTACAAGCGGGACGGGAACCGATGCGCGAACGACTCGCGATCGTGTCGCAGTCCTTGGAAGAGCTAAAAGACCAACTCCATGCTTTCGCCACCGGAAGTCTGCGTCGGGGCTGTTTCAGTGCTAGGGCATCCAATACTCCGGGTTCCTACTCTCCCTCCAACCCGAGCGGTGGCAAGCTGAGCAACGACGAGATTGCCTCGCTATGGACAAAAGGAGCTGATATCGATTGGGCTACCCACCGCGCGCCCGGCAGCCGCCGAATTCCTCTACCGGTGTATCCTTTCGCCCGGGAGCGATACTGGCTTGCACCTGCGAAGGATTTGAATACCCGGGAACCTGCTCGCCCGGAAGTCAAGGTCACTGACAACAGTCGATTATTTGCCAAGGTCTGGATTCAGGAAGAAGGCCAGGAGGAGACGCGCGGACGAGAACGGCTCCGGATCGGGGTGCTGTTTTCCGGTGAGTCTGGAACAGAAATCTATCAGCAATTGTGCAACTTTCCTGGGATCGAGTGCGTGAGGTTCCAGGAAACCGACTTCCCAGCGTCGGTGGAGCGCATGAACGAGATCGACGCGTTTGTAGACGCGCTCGACTTTGAACGAGAGCGGAACCTGCGTCCCTTTCCTCAAGCCAGTCGCTTGGCGATATACCAGTCACTCCTCGATTCTGTAGCTCAGCGTTCATTCCGACTGCTGCATCTTACCTGGGAACATGGTCAGTCAAATGACAAGACTCCCAATCTTGAAGGCTCGTGGATCGTGAGTTTGTTTCCGGTGTTGTGTTGCGAACATCGGTCTATGCGTGCCCGGACGGTAAAATTCTCAAGCGGCATGACTGCCCGGGAAGTCGCAGAGGCCCTGCGACGAGAACTGCGGCTCGACGGCGCGCGTGCCGAAGTCCGCTACCGGGAGGGCATCCGCACAGTTGCGGATTGGGAAGCTCTCCCCGTTCCACGTTCCCAGTGGCAGCTTGATGCAGCAAAGGTTTACGTTGTGACGGGGGGTACAAGCGGCATCGGAGCGCAAGTGGCTGCATGGCTCGCCACGAGGGGCGCGAGAAAGCTGCTGCTGCTAGGCGTTACTGCGTTGCCTCCGCGGGAGAAATGGTCCACCAGCCAGACCCAGGGCTATTCCGAAGCGGTTCAGGAAAGAATACGGCACGTCCAGGAACTGGAGAAATCCGGTGTTCAAGTGCGGCTCTTTTCGGGGAAGCTGACGGAAAGTTCGCGATTGCGGAGCTTTTTTGAAAGCAGTTCGCGGGAATTAGGCAAAATCAGTGGAGTTGTGCACTGCGCGGGCGTTACACCTTCGGGTGTTGGCTCTTTTGTCCGCAAGAACGTCGATGAAATCCTGCGGACATTGGAGCCAAAGGTAGACGGCCTGATCGCGCTGGCGGAACTCGTGCCACCCGTTAGCGTAGACTTCTTTCACTTGTTTAGCTCGGTGTCTGCTTCTGTGCCCGCTCTGGGCGCGGGGATATCCGATTACGCCTGTGCGAACGGCTTCTTAAATGCCTTCGCGGAGGTCTACAGGTCGGCGGGGGCAAACATTACCGCCATAAACTGGCCTAACTGGAGCGGTGCTGGTTCGGCCAGGGGGGAGTCCACCCGGTACCGGCAACTTGGCTTCAAGACACTGAGCGTCGGTGAGGCTTTAACTTTCTACGAGAGCATTGCCAGTTCATCCGTGCCTCCGATCGTACTTCCGTGTACGGTCGATGAGCAACTATTTCGTGTTGGGCAATTGGGAATGGCGCTCCCCTCCGATACGCTTCCAGTCACAAGGGCTGCCTCGCCGTCTGTGCCATCTACGCCGCCTGGGGCTGCTGTTGGCGCGTGGAGTTGGTTGGCAGACTGGTTTTCGAGGGAACTTAAGATCCCCCGCGAACGGCTTGATGGAACCACGAACTTCGCCGAATATGGGGTCGATTCCATTGTGCTCGCAGATCTCGCCCAGGCGATCGAGAAGCGAGCCGGATCGCCGATGGACCCGTCCCAATTGCTAGAACTCAGCAACCTGGACAGTCTGAGCGATTATCTGGCAGCCCGCTGGCCGGCGGAGTTCGGCTCGGCATCGGCTGCCGAACTAACGGAGTTCAGTGAGGCATCTGCCGCCCAGCCAGCCGTAGAGATCCGCCCGGCCGCCGCTCACGTATGGCAACCCACTTCTGGGCGCGAAGTCGCGGTGATCGGTATCGGCTGCCATTTCCCGGGAGCTGGCAATGCTACCGATTTCTGGGCAAATCTGATCGCGGGGGTCAACAGTATCCGCGAAGTACCAGCATCGCGATGGGATCACCGACTTTTGTACGGCAATGGAGAAGTCGGGAAGCTGACGAGCAAGTGGGGGGGGTTCCTCGAAGGTATTGAGATGTTCGATGCAGATTATTTCGGAATCCGGGATGTCGAAGCCGCACAAGTTGATCCTTCTATACGTCAGATACTGGAAGTCTTTGCCGAAACAGTTCGTCACGCTGGATATGAGGAAGCCGAGTTGCGGGGCAAGCAGGTAGGCGTATTCGTTGGAGCCCGCGCTGGAAGCTATCCGCAACGCTACGAGAACTGGTCGAAGAATAGCATTGTCGGCGCGGGCCAAAACTTCATCGCCAGCCTGTCTTCCCACGTCTTTGATTGGAAAGGGCCAAGTCTGGCGATCGATTCAGCGTGTTCTTCGTCACTGGTCGCTGTCCATCTGGCTTGCAGGAGCCTGATGGACGGGGAATGCAGTATGGCGGTTGCCGGAGGTGTAGACCTGCTGCTTGACGAACAGCCATACAGAATTCTGAGCGAAGCCAAGGCTTTGTCACCTGACGGACGTTGTTACACCTTCGATCTGCGCGCCAACGGGTTCGTTCCTGGCGAAGGGTGCGGGGCCGTGCTGCTCAAGCGCCTAGACCAAGCATTGGCGGACGGCGATCGCATCTATGCCGTCATCGAAGGCTCTGCGATCAATAACGACGGACGCACAATGGGAACCACAACACCCAGCCTCGAAGGGCAACAGCGGGTGATTGAAGCCGCTTTGGCCTCCGCCGGAGTCGATGGAGGTTCTATAAGTTTCGTTGAGGCTCATGGGACTGGAACAATGATCGGCGACCCGATTGAGCTGAAAGCGCTATCGAGGGCGATCGGGAAATACACCGCAGACAAAGGCTTCTGCGCCGTCGGCAGCGTAAAGACGAATTTTGGACACCTGTTGAGCGCAGCGGGCATCGCCGGTTTGATCAAGTCAGTGCTGGCCGCTTGGCACGGTCAAATACCGCCGACATTGCACTGCGATCGCCCGAATCCAAGATTTGATTTCGCGAACTCCCCCCTATTTCCGTGCGTGCGGGCGCAATTATGGAATCCAAGGCAGGAAGTCCGGAGAGCGGGAATCAGTTCCTTCGGGTTCGGGGGCACAAATTGTCACGTTGTCTTGCGTTCTCACAGCGATTGGGACTCAAAAACGCCACGGCGCACGCCCCTAGCTCCGCCCGAGTACCAGCGGAAATACGTGTGGATTGAGAAGAAACCATCTCAATCTGTTGCCCGATCCTCCATTGAAAGCCGTGCTACCATGCTCGGATTTGAAGAGATTTTGATGCTTTAAGAACTCGGAACGAGCAGGAATAAACTATCATTTGATTCAAATGGACGACAAAAGGGTGATGGATCAAAAAAACCTTACCGAACGGCAGTATCAAACGATTGTCCGGCATGAAGATCCCGTTGTGGGGGATCATCGTGTGTTCGATGTCCGCATTCTGCCAGGCGTATGTCTGGTAGACCTCATCTGCCGAATCGCTGTCAGCAGAGGTATCGATCTTTCTGAAATCGAGGTTCGGAATATCCTCTTCATAGAACCCGTAGCAACTACGGAGTCCTTCGACCGACGACTGCGAATCTCATTCCGGAGCATGGGCGAAGAGTCTGACGTTACGGTTGAGAGTCAGGCGGAAAAGGATGGCAAAGCTCTCGAAGAGGAATGGCGAGTCCATGCGCGCTGCAAGGTAATTCGCGTGTCATCTGGTGCGCCCCCTGCACTCAATGAAGAGGCGCGTTCGGTAAGTGGCGATCGCGTTGTCTTGCAGGCTAGTAGTATGTACGAGGTCGCCCGCACAGCCGGAATCGTACATGGCGAGTTCTACCAGCCGCTGGGATTATTGCACAGAAAACCGAGAGCGGTAGTCGCGCAGTTTCACTTGAGTGAGGTTTCTCAGTCTTACGAAAGCGATTTTTTGATCCATCCCGCCTATCTGGACGGTTCCACTCTAGTCCCCTTTTTCTTGAATGAAGAGGAAACGGAGCGTCTGGCGGGAAGCCCTTACGTACCCTTTTATATCGAGTCGTTCCGAATCTGGAAACGTGGGCCACAGACCTGCTACGTTTTCGTTCCTATGCCAGACTTGGATGCGGCGAGTTCATCAACGGTAAGCGAAGCGTTCAGTCGCGATATCTTTCTTTTCGATGGAGATGGCAATCCGGTTGCGGCGATGCACAACTGTTTATTAAAGCGCATTCGCGATGCCTCCGCGATCAGTCGATTGACCGAGTTGAAGCGGGAAGCGCCTACTCAAATAATGCCTCAGCCACTGGAGCAGACGAACCCTTATGGAGACTGGACTGACTATTTGCGGCATCGGGTCGCAGAGTTGGTGGGTAAGCAGACGACCCAGATTCCCGAACAGACCGGATTTTACGATCTAGGTCTCGACTCAACGCAATTGCTTCAGCTCGCTCATACCATTGAGCAGCAAACGGGGAAAGAGATATATCCGACGCTACTGTTTGAATACCCAAACATAGAGGCGCTGGCTGGCTATCTGGGCGAGCATTTTGGGAGGATGAGCCTCCTGGTATCAGAACAGGCGGCGGAAAACGAGCTTTCAGACGAACCAGTAAACTGCGTGCCTGCCCTTAGAGTCTTCGATTGGGAACCTTACCGAGGTGCGGGACGCAAGAGTGCGGATTCGATCGCGCCTCTGCTTGTTTTTGCTCGGCCGGAGCAATGGATGCGCCTGCGAAATACCCCAGCTTTCGATGCGACAAATCGTCTGGTGCTGTGGGCGGAACCGGGGCCGCGTTTTGTCGCGATCGGCGAGGGTCACTACCAGGTAAATCCTGCTCGTCGCATCGATTTCGACAAGTTTCTGGCAGTGGCGGGGGCGCTGAAACAACTGCATATAGTCCATCTTTGGAACCATGACATCCCTACCAGCGAAATGCCCGGGAGTTTGTCGGATTGGATGGTGACTGGATTCGAGAGTCTTGTATTGCTCGAACAGTCGATATTGGCCATGCGTCCGGTGCCGCGAGTCACGGTACTCTATGGGGCAGATCCGGATGGCCCCCCACAAGAAACCGCGATCGCCGCCCATTTTCGGACTGTGGCGATCGAGTATCCATCTCTTGCAGGCAGAGTTATAGAGGTTGGTTCCGCAGATCTGGCCAATGCCGTTTTGGAGGAATTCCAGTTCGGCGAAGCAGACCAGCCGTTTGAAGTTCGCTACCAGGCGGGAATTCGCCTTTGCAGAAATGCCCGTATCCTCTCTGAAGGCGACGGGCAGGTTGGTGATATTCAGATTCGACCAGATGCCGTCTATTGGATCGCCGGAGGTGGAAGCGGGCTGGGTCTGTTATTTGCCCAGCGGTTCGTGGAAGCAGGAGCAAGAGTCCTAATTACGGCGCGATCGCCAGCCAGTGCGGAATTGCAACGGGAACTGGATACCTTCGCGAAATCCCTTGTTTACCGTCAAGTCGATGTTACAGACTCCAGCGCGTTGCAGACCTGCCTGAGCGAGACGCAAGAGTCATTGGGCCCGATTCGAGGCATAATTCACGCCGCAGGGATCAAGGAAGATAGAATTCTTGGGAACAAGGATCTCGCGTCGATTGGGCGCGTGCTCGCTCCGAAACTGATAGGCACTTTGCAGTTAGACGCGGTGACGAGCAACCAGCCGCTCGACTTCTTCGTTCTATTCAGTTCGATTTCGGCAATGGTCGGAAACATCGGGCAGAGCGACTACGCTTATGCGAACGGGTTTCTCGATCGGTTTGCCGAACATCGCGAACAGCTACGGGCTAAGGGGTTGAGGAAAGGTAGAACCATCTCTATCGCTTGGCCGCCATGGACAAGTGGCGGTATGAAGATTTCCCCAGATAAGCAGCGGGAGATCCGTAAGCGCCACGGATTGGAAGTGCTACAAACGGAGGCTGGTATCCAGGCTCTGGAACGAATACTCAGATGCCCAGAGGCGCACGGGCAGGTGGTCGTCTGGAGCGGTGCGATCGCCGACGCAGAATCTGTCGCTGGTCAGATGCCGCGATCGCGCATTGAAGGTACGAGTGGTAAAGACCCAGAGCCGATGCCGCGATCGCGCATTAAAAGTACGGGTAATAAAGACCCAGAGCCAATTGCCATCATCGGGGTAAATGGGCGGTTTCCAAAGGCCACCAATCTGCGCGAGTTTTGGCGCAATCTGGAAGCCGGGCGAGACTGTATCACAGAAGTTCCAGCCGGCCGCTGGCAGAATGAATCCGGTGGACTTGTTACTCCTGGAAGGCAATGGGGCGGATTTATTGACGATTTCGATTGTTTCGATCCTCTCTTTTTTCAGATTTCACCTCGCGATGCCCGGTTAATGGACCCACAGGAACGGCTCTTCCTTGAGGTGGCCTGGGCGGCCCTCGAAGATGCCGGTTATTGCCGGGACAGGCTCAAGGAACTACATTCTGAAAGATCCGGCGGCGGCGTGGGAGTGTTCGCTGGCGTGATGTGGAACGAGTACCAGCTTTTCCGCCAGCAAACGGGGATGCTCCCCGCTTCTTGGTCGTTTTCAGTGGCCAATCGAGTCAGTCACTTCTTCGATTTCCATGGGCCAAGCGTTACTCTGGACACGGCGTGTTCATCTTCACTCCTTGCCATACACATGGCCTGCGAGAGTATTCGTCGCGGGGATTGTTCGCTAGCGCTTGCGGGTGGTGTGAATCTGAGTTTGCACCCTGATAAGTATCAACTGCTCGGACAGATGCAGATGTTGTCGCGCAGCGGGCGCTGTCGGAGTTTCGGAGCAGGAGCAGACGGTTACGTGGCGGGTGAGGGTGTAGGCGCTGTAGTGCTTTGCTCCTTGGCGCAAGCACTTGAGAACGATGACACTATCTACGGAGTAATACGCGGGTCGGCGACAAACCACAACGGAAGAACAGGCGGATATACCGTGCCTCATCCCGGGTTCCAGGCAAGAGCGATCGAGGAGGCCCTCCGGCGCGCGGGCGTTAGCGCGCGGCAAGTCTCTCACATTGAGGCGCACGGAACTGGAACGGCTCTTGGCGATCCGATCGAAATCGCCGGTTTGACGGCTGCGTTTTCCCGCTACACAGCCGACCGAGGCTTTTGTACCGTCTCCTCGGTGAAGTCAAACATCGGTCATTTGGAGGCTGCGGCGGGAGTCGCGGCGCTGATTAAAGTCCTGCTTGAGATGCGACACAAAACGCTGGTTCCGTCGCTGCATTGCTTGGAAACAAATCCGGAAATCAGGTTCGACTCTACACCATTCTATTTGCAGCGGGAAACGGCTCCGTGGGAAGTCGAAGGGGAACGAATCGCGGGAATCAGTTCGTTTGGCGCGGGTGGAGTAAACGTTCACCTGATCGTTTCGGAACCACCAGTAAGTTCCATTAGCAGTATCCGAAGGGAAGAGGGTACTCATGAAATAGTGCTTTCAGCCCGCACTCCGGAAGCGCTTCGGCGCTACGCTACAGCTATGGCGGAGGCGCTGACCTCATCAGATGTAACTCTTGCGAATCTTGCTTTTACGCTCCAGAGCCGCCGGGAATGGATGGAGGAAAAGATTCGATTCGCGGCATCATCCATTGTCGAATGTCGCGAAAGGCTAGAGGCGATCGCCCAAAATGAATCTCTGCCTCTGTGGAACGGGGAAATTGCGGAAATCCCGAAGGCCACGGGCACTCACGTCACCGGTTTGCCCACCTATCCTTTTGAACGTCAGCGCTATTGGGTTGCAGAAACGCCATCGGTCCAGGAAGACACCAACCGCCGGACGGCTACTTTCACCGAAAAAGACCAGATGCTGCAAGACCACCGCGTTGATTCGCGGATGGTGGTTCCGGGGGGCGCGTTTTTAACGATGCTGTTTGCCGCAGTGGGCAAAGGGACATCTCAACAGTGGAGCGGGTTGACTTTCCTCGAACCCGCGATCGTCTCGAAGGAGCCGTTGGAGGCTACTGTCGCCCTCGCAAACCAAGTTCCAGAAGGCTTGGTTTACCACATCGTCGGTGCGGATGGCCGCCAATTCTGCCGAGCTACCTGCGTCGGCGATTCCGCCAGAACATCACCCATTCCCGATATTGACAAGACGTTGGGTGTCAAAGATTCCTCTGCGATAGAGCTTGACACCATTGAAATCGATCGCCTATTTTCGCGACGTGGCATTGAATACGGGCCGTCATGTCGGCTGCTTGAATCTATTCGCGTGGAGGAGTCTCAAGCCCTGGGCAAGCTCCGCGCAGCCGGAGGAGAAGACTGGGCAATTATTGACGCTGCCTTGCAGGTGACAGGGGCGCTGTTCGTCGATTCCGGAAACCAGTTATTCGTACCCTATTCGGTGAACTGGCTGTGGCTTGATGGAGAACTCGCGTCGGTTCGCTATATCCGCGCCCACCGGATCGCTCAGACTGCCGAATCGGCACGGTTTGACATCTCGGCCACAGATTCTCAAGGCGCGGTCATCCTTCAGCTTGACGGCGTTTGCCTAATGACGGAGCGATGGAAGTCCGGCAGTCCAGACTTACAGTCCATTTCTTTGCCCGCTGCAGAGTTAGTGTCTCCAGAAGACCGACTGCGGTATTTCCAGCCCGTGTGGCGATCGCTTCCCCAACAGCGGATTGCATTTCCCGCCGTTTCGGGGCAAGGTGGAGTCGCGATCGTTTCGGCTGTCGGCAGTATTCCTGACTGTGTGCGCGAAGCAGCATCGATCGCACACGGAGCGATCGCGGAAAGTCTAGACGAGTCAAAACCTTCTGCTGTTTGGTACTTAGCGGACACGGGCGACAATGCCGCGATCGGTCTTTTCCGCTTAATCCTCAACCTGCGGAAGTTAGTCCCGGCTCCGGAACCACTGGAACTGCGGGTCCTGACGCTAGACGCAGGGGCGGTTTCCAAAACCGATGTACCTGTTCCCGGCTCCGCCAGTGTAGCAGGACTAGCCCGCACGATCGCCGCCGAGAACCCCCATTGGCGTGTATGTTGCTTGGATGTAAGCTCGCAATGGCTGCAAACCGGAAAGGCACAGATCCTGGTGGATGCGTTCGGGGAAGCATTAGGAGATTCCCGACGGTTTCGTGAACTCTCCTTAGATAAAAACGGTATCCGTGAACGGGTACTCGAAGCCGTGGAAGTCCCCCAAAGACAGGTGACTCTACGCCGTGGGGGTGTCTACGCGATCGCTGGCGGGGCAGGTGGCATCGGTGCTGCACTCGCGGAGCATTTTGCTTCAAAAACTTCGGTCTGCTTGGTGCTGTTGGGCCGACGACCGATTGACGCTACTATTCGCACCCTTCTCAAGAGACTCGAACAAGCTGGTTCGGAAGCTATTTACCTTTCAGGAGATATTACCAATCTCTCGGAAACCGCACGGATGTTTGAAGAAGCGCGATCGCGTTTCGGGTCGATCCACGGAGTTGTTCATTCAGCTCTAGTTCTCAGAGATGGCAGCCTGACCAATCTTACGGAAGCGGATTTTCTCGCCGCGTTCGAGGTGAAGGTGGCGGGCACGATCTCAATCGATCGTGCCACTCGCCAGGACAAGCTTGATTTTCTAGCGTTCTTCTCGTCTTTGAACTCGTTTGCGGGAAATCCGGGACAAGGTAATTATGTCGCGGGATGCGCCTACCAGGACGCTTATGCGGTTCTCATGCGGAGAGAGCGACCAGAAGTACGGATTTTTACCTGCAATTGGGGCTATTGGGGAGAAACTGGGATTGTCGCTTCGCCGGAGTATAGGGCAAGGCTGAAACGCCAAGGAATCGGCTCGATTTCGACCACCGAAGGTCTCGCCGCGTTTGACCGTATGCTCAGCAGCGATCTTGCCCAGGTGGCCATCTTCAAGGCAACGGATAGTTTGTGTAGTAGCCTTGGCTGCGTCGAAAGCATCAACACGGTTTCCGGAGATGCGATCGAGGGGTTTCATAAGGGCTTTGAGTCGCTGGAACTGTTGGCTGCTTCGGGACTCGCCAGGGTTCTTCGCGAAGTCGGCGAATCTGAAGTGGCTCCCAGATTTCGGCGGCTTCGAGCGGCCATCCTCACCTCCTCTAAAGCGGCGGCTACAAGTGGCATTGACGAATCCGCTCTCCGCCGCGACGCGCTTGAGGAACCCGGGACTGCTTCTTGGCTCCGTCTGCTCGATCGATGTCTCAACCAATGTGCAGCAGTTATGCGGGCACAGGTTAGCGCGACCGAAGTTCTTTTCCCTGACGGGTCAGCGGAACTCGTCGAAGCCGTTTATCAGGGCAATCCGCCTGCCGATCGTTTCAGCCAGCTCGTCGCTGAAGCCATCAGTCTGCGATCGCGAAATAACAAAGGTGCCACTCTGCGCGTGCTGGAGATTGGGGCGGGAACGGGCGCTTCCACAAAGGCTATATTGGAAAAGATGGGGCCCGAAACCGGAGGACTGGAGTATTGGTTCACGGACTTATCCCCGACGCTTGTCCGAGCTGCTGCTAATCGCTTTGGCGGCACCTATCCTTTTCTCAAGTTCAGCACCCTAGATATTGAGAGGCCGGAGGGGTTCGGTCTGCCGACTTCCTTCGATGCGATCGCTGCATCCAACGTCATTCACGCCACAAGGGACATCCGGCGATCGCTCGCCAATATTCATCGTTTGTTGAAGCCGGGCGGATTACTACTTTTAAACGAACTCACGAAAGTCTCAAACGTACTGACGGCGACCTTTGGGCTGACAGACGGCTGGTGGTCGTTTGAAGACGAGCCTGAGCGTTTGCCCGGTTCTCCACTGTTGTCGTCATCTCGATGGAAAGCACTGCTTGAGGAAACCGGCTTCTCACTGGTTGATACAACCGAGTCAGAGGATTGCCACACATACCGTCAGGCGCTATTTCAAGCCGTTAGACCTGCCGGGGTTCGGTCAGCAAGCCGACCGTGGGAGGATCGAATCCGGGAGCTTGTTTCAGAATGCTTGCAGATTCCAACAGCCCGGATCGACGACGACCGCCGATTCGCTGAGTACGGTCTAGACTCGATCAGCGCCGTCGATCTGATTCGCGGGATCAACCGCGTATTGTCGCTCAATCTGCGGACGACTGTTCTGTTTGACTATCCAAGCGTAAGCAGTCTGGCGAAGCATCTGAACGAAGAGCACCGCCCGCATACCGTGGACACCGAAGATTTGCGTACCTGTGAGCCAGTTCCGGCTTCAGCTCCCGTGGAACCAGATTTCCCAAGCGCTGTGCTGCTGACAAGTCCCAGTTCCGTAGCCGAACTACAACTGCAGACGCGAACCGTGGAACTACCCGAAGCTGGCAAAGTGCAGATCGCAGTTCAGGCTTGTTCGCTAAACTTCGGCGACCTCCTTTGTATCAAAGGGCTTTACCCGACGATGCCTCCATACCCCTTTACGCCTGGCTTTGAAGTTTCAGGCCGGGTCATAAGTGTGGGCGAAGGCGTTGAAGGATTCCAGCCAGGTGACGAAGTGGTGTCCATACTGGGAGAGTCAATGGGAGGACTCTCCGAGGTGGTGAACGCTGAAGCTTGGCTCACGGTGCGGAAACCGGCTCATGTCCCCCATGAGATGGCGGCGGCGTTTCCGGTTGCGTGGTTGACAGCCCACTGTGCGCTGGGTCGGGCAAATCTGCGCCCAGGTGAAAGAATTTTGATTCAGACTGCGGCTGGTGGTACCGGTTTGCACGCTGTTCGCATGGCCCTTGAGGTCGGTGCGGAAGTCTTCGCGACTGCCGGCAGCGAGCGCAAACTAGATTATCTGAAAAGTATCGGTGTCCATCACACGATCGCTTACCGCGAAACTGATTTCCGGGACGAAGTATTCAGACTGACCGAGAATCGCGGTGTTGACGTTGTTTTAAACACTTTGTCCGGTGATGCGCTCCAGAAGGGCATTGAAGTCCTTGCTCCTGGCGGCCGATATGTCGAACTGGCGATGACGGCATGGAAGTCGGGATCTTCACTGGATCTGTCGCGACTCGTAGACAACCAGACGATTCTCAGCTTAGACTTGCGACGTTTGCTGATGCGCCGATCGCCCGAAACCAGGGAATATCTCGACCAGATGGTAGCGGCTCTCGATCGAGGAGCGGGTGAGGGGATGGTCGATCGCGTGTTCCCGCTGAGCCAGATTCGCAATGCGTTCCAATACCTAGAAAGCCGGGAGAATATTGGCAAAATCGTAATTTCGATGGGTCGTGGAGTAGAAGCGATCGCCAACCCAGAACTCGCGCAGTCAGTTCCAACATCTCAAATTCGAGCCAACCGAGATCTGTCAGAAGCGATCGCCAACCCAGAATCGGCGCGATCACTTCCCACTGGTAATATCGCCATTGTCGGAATGAGTGGGCGTTTCCCCGGAGCGCAGAACATCGAGCAGTTTTGGTCGAACCTGCAATCGGGGATCAGCTCCTGCGGCGCAGTCCCCAAAGAGCGTTGGGAGCCAGAGACTCTCTCCCAAGAGACCGGTGATGCAGATTATACCCGATATTGCCAATTCGGGGCATTTCTTGACGAAGTTCATGAGTGGGATTCACTCTTTTTCCGGATTACGGGAGCGGAGGCTCAGTTCATGAGTCCAGAACAGCGCCTTTTCCTGGAGGAGGCCTGGAAAGCGATCGAAGATGCGGGGATTCCAGACCGCGAACTGGATGGCGCAGCCTGTGGGGTCTTCGCCGCCGCCAGCGCAGGAGACTATGCCGAGTGGCTCGAGCAATCTGGTATGGCACTGGACGGACACATCCTTACAGGAAATCATTCGGCAATCCTCAGCGCTCGCCTTTCCTACCTGTTGAATCTTAAAGGTCCAAGCATCACCGTGGATACGGCTTGCTCGTCTTCACTCGTGGCGATCGACTTGGCCTGCCGATCTCTGCTTTCTGGGCAGTGCAGTACAGCGATCGCTGGCGGAGCGTTCATCATGAATACCCCACGGTTCCATCTACTCTGTGGCAAAGCAGGAATGCTTTCGCCATCAGGAAAGCTCAGAGCATTTTCCGCAGGTGCGGACGGATTCGTTCCCGGAGAAGGCGTAGGAGTCTTGGTTCTGAAGCGACTAGAAGACGCAATGCAGAACAACGACCGGATTCACGGAGTCATCCGTGGAATTGCGGTAAACCAGGATGGCCAAAGCAATGGGATCACCGCGCCAAGCAGCCTGAGTCAGAGCGCCCTTGAACGAGAGGTATATGCAGTAAGCGGCATCGACCCAGCGACCATTACGATGGTCGAAGCCCATGGAACCGGAACGGCCCTTGGAGATCCCATCGAAGTAGAGGCGATCGCGCGGGCATTCCGCGAGAAGACATCCCGGACGGGCTTTTGCGCGATCGGCTCCGTAAAAACGAATATTGGTCATACAGTTTATGCTGCGGGTGTGGCGGCGGTAATCAAGGTACTGCTGTGCTTCCGCCACCGCCAATTGCCGCCCTCCTTGCACTTCGAGCGGGCTAATCCGCAGATTTCTTTTGAATTAACGCCATTCTATGTTAATAACGAACTCCGTCCCTGGCAGGCCCCGGTAGGTACGCCACTGCGGGCGACGGTTAGCTCCTTCGGGTTCAGTGGCACCAATTGCCATGCAGTCTTGGAGGAACCTCCATCTCCAACACTAGCGGCTGTTCCATCGGCATCTGAACCGGAGCTGTTCCTCGTGTCTGCGAAATCAAAGGAAGCCTTACAGGACAGGCTCGCAGACTTGGTTCGTTTCCTTGATGCTAACCCGATGGTATCTTTGCGGGAATTCGCTGCCACATTGGCCACTCGTCGAAGCCACTTCCAATATCGGGTTGCCTTCGTCGCGGATAGTGCCGACTTGCTGCGACAGCAGTTTTTAGGGGGAGCGATCGATACGCCTATCGAGTGGAGCCAAGGTCAACCTGGGGAGCTAGTCAGAAAGGCGGCGATCGCGATCGGAGTCCAACGAAAAAATCTGCTACTGGATCTGACCTCGGCTTACGAAGCATCGGCAGCAGTTGAATGGGAACTCCTCTATCCCAAGAACCAAGCTCGTCCCCTTTCCTTGCCTCATTATCCATTTCGCCCGGTACGTTGCTCACCTCTACCGTCTGGTCTGACTCCAGAAGTCTCATTGACGAATGGAGATGCCCCTGTTGAGATTGTCCGGGGATTGCTCGCGGATGCCTTGGCAATACCGAGAGAGAAACTGAACCTTCTCGATCCGTGGGACAGTTTGGGGTTGGACTCTCTGTTGATTAAAAAGCTGAACGCCTTGCTCTCGGAGAGATTTGGACCGTTGCCTTCCAGCCTGTTCTTTGAGCAGAGGAACCTGAACGAGCTCGTGCAATTTCTACTCAAGGAGCGTCCAGAGATGCTAAGTGGAACAGCAGTCGCGCCCCAGGCCAGTATCCACCCAGCACCAACACCCTGTGCTCCAGTAGAAATTGCGATCGTGGGACTTGCGGGCAGATATCCCGGAGCCAAAAATATAGATGAGTTTTGGCAACTGCTGATGTCGGGCGTGGACGCAATCCGTGAAGTTCCCGACGAGCGCTGGGATCACAAACTGATTTACGACCCCGATCGGGGAAATCCCACCAGCTCTTACACTAAGTGGGGCGGTTTCTTAGAGGATGCCGACAAATTCGATCCGCTGTTCTTCGGCATTTCACCCAAAGAAGCCGAACTTATGGACCCCCAAGAACGCATCTTTCTCGAAGTTTGCTGGCAGGCATTGGAGGATGCGGCTTATACTCCTTCGGGTCTGTCGGCGGGGCGCGTCGATCTGGGGGTCAAGGCAGGTGTATTTGTGGGCGTGACGTGGGGAAGCTATCAGTTACTTGCTGCTGAAGAATGGGCAAGGGGTCGCGTAGTCATTCCGGGAGCTTCGCACTGGACGGTGGCGAACCGGGTTTCCCATGTCCTCAATTGGAGCGGCCCGAGCATGACCGTCGATACCGCCTGTTCCTCCTCACTCGTAGCTGTCCACCTAGCTTGCGAAGCGATTCATCGAAGAGAATGCGATCTCGCCCTGGCGGGGGGGGTGAACCTTTACTTGCACCCTTCAAAATACGTTGGGTTGAGCCAGCAGCAATTCGCTTCGAGCGACGGACGCTGCCGGAGCTTTGGTATTGGCGGCGATGGTTATGTGCCAGGCGAAGGCGCTGGGGCTGTTGTTCTGAAGCCGTTGGCGCAAGCTGTGTCCGATGGCGATCGCATCTACGGTGTGATTCGCGGCTCTAGCGTAAATCACGGCGGACGGACGCATGGCTACAGCGTTCCGAATCCAGCGGCGCAGGCTGCGGCGATTGAACGCGCGCTCGAACAATCGGGTTTCGGGGCGGATTCTTTGAGCTATGTGGAAGCGCATGGTACGGGAACAGAGTTGGGCGATCCACTGGAAATCGTGGCACTAAGCCGTGTATTTGGTGGCAGGCGGGAGATTGGGGAACCTTGCGCGATCGGTTCGGTGAAATCCAATATCGGGCATTTGGAGTCAGCGGCAGGCATTGCGGGGCTTACGAAGGTCTTGCTACAGATGAAGTACGGAAAACTCGTTCCTTCCCTGCACGCTGAAACACCGAATCCGTCCATCTTGTTTGAGAACACCTGCTTTCGGCTGCAACGCGACTTGACCGACTGGACTCCTGGTTCTGGTTTACGGCGGGCCGGATTGAGCTCATTTGGAGCGGGCGGCGCAAACGCCCACGTAATTCTGGAAGAGTTCGTCTCTGACACGGATGCACCCGTTGTGAGGCAGCAAAAACCGGAGCTGATCCCAATTTCGGCTGCCAACGAGGAGCGACTGCGGTTCTTGGCATCCGCGATCGCGGATGCTATCAAGGCGGAACCCGATACCGATATTGCGTCCGTTGCGGCAACTCTACAGCGAGGTCGCGAACCGATGGCCTACAGGCTGGCAATCGTAGCTGATTCTACAGCCCTGCTGCTCGACTCCCTGCGCGACTGGTTAGCCGGAACACCTGATACTAGGACGTTTGCCGGAAAGCTCTCCACCCGCCAAGTGCAGGCCCCGCCCGCGTTATTGCGCCAGATTTGCCCACAAACTCAGCAGATGATTGACAGAGGCGATTTGCTTTCTGCCGCGAGGCGGTGGGCGGACGGCGCAGATGTGAATTGGAAAGCATCGGGTGCGATCGTATCATTGCCGGGATATCCGTTTCTCCGAGAACGCTATTGGTTGCCCGCAGGAGAGCCGATGCGAGGCTGCGCGTCATCAGTGCCACTTAAACCGCCCTCGGAGAGGTCGCACGGGATGCTGCTGGCGCGGCGCGTCTGGCGCGAGGTGCCAGCGAATCCATACGATGGCGGCTCTTTGATTCTCAGTGGACTAGGCATTTCGAGTCAGGAGTGGATCGAACTGCTGCAACAGATGCAGCCTGGGATTAATATCTCCGTCGGATGGCCAGATTCCGATCCGGCTCCCTTAGCGGTTGTCCGTGTATGGCACTTTTGCGATTCGCCCCAGGAACAGGAAGGGGCGCTATTAGAACTCTTAAAGTTGTGTAGGGCGATACTTCGTCAGGGCGATCGCGCGGTGGAACTGATCGCCGTCGCCACTGGTGCGAATTCAACCATGCAGGCAGCATTCCTACGTACACTTGTCGCCGAGTACCCGAATGTGGCTGCCGCCTCCCTCGCCGTGGACGAATTAGCCTTTGCTCCTACTTCCCTGCTACCGCTATGCGTTCGGATTCCAGCACTACAAGCTGGCCAAGCGAAGGAACTCTCGGTTCGCAACGGTATATTCCAAGAGCGCTTCTCCGAGGAACTGCCGGAACAGGATGAACCCGCCAAAACTGCATCCGCAAAATTCCGCTCCCAGGGTGTTTACTTAATTAGTGGCGGAGCCGGGGGAATTGGACGCATTCTGGCGCGGCACTTGGCCACCAAATTCCACGCCAAGGTTGCGTTGTTGGGAAGGAAACGATTTGGGCCTGAAAGCGTCCGCCTAATCCAGGAAATCAGAGAACTTGGTGGAGAGGCTATCTACGTTTGTGCCGATATCACCAGTGCCGCAGACGTGAAGGAGGCAGTACGCAGGACTCGTCACCGATTTGGAGCCATTCACGGCGCGATCCACGCGGGGGGAATCCTTGAAGATTGTTACATCAGTCGCAAAGAGGATGAATCGTTCCTAAGAGTGTTGGCACCAAAGGTGGAGGGCACTCTACTTTTAGAGCGAGCGACAAGGAACGACGATCTGGATTTTTTCCTCCTCTTCTCTTCCCTTGCCGCCGTTGTTGGTAATCCCGGTCAGTCCGACTATGCGGCAGCTAATGCGTTCCTCGACCAATTCGCTGAACATCGAGTTGGCAGGACTCTTTCCATAAATTGGTCTCTTTGGCAGGAAGGCGGTATGCAGATGCCAGCGGATATGCTTTCGGATATCTTTGAGCAAACCGGCATGGTGCCACTTCCTTCAGGTGAAGGGCTGGATCTAATCGAGAAGTTATTGGCGTTGGGAGAGACCTCGGTTATCGCCACTTGGGGGGACACGGCGCGATTGCGGAAATTCCTTGGTGTTATGGAGCGATCGCCACGTATTTCGCTGGAACCCATAGAATCACTGCTTCGCGAGTTGTTCGGCAAGGAATTGAAAATTGATCCAGAACGGATCGATCCCACAGCCGGACTCGATGTTTACGGAATTGACTCGGTGTCGATTCGGCGCATTACTCTACAACTAGAAGAACAGTTTGGAACGCTGCCAAAGACCCTGCTTTTCCACCACAAAACGATTCGCGAGTTAGCGGTCTATCTGACCAAGCCATCTCAAGTCACGATTCCCGCTTCTAGCAGCCCGGAACCGATTGCGGCGAACCCTAACAACGATGATAACGATGATACGATCGCGATTATCGGTGTGAATGGGCGGTTCCCAGGCGCGGATAGTCTTGACGAACTTTGGGAGTTGCTGCGCGACGGCAGGGAGTCCATCCGCGAAGTTCCGCCCGATCGATGGGATCATTCTCTGTTTTATGACCCGCAACCAGGGAATCCATTGAAGACCTATGCACGCTGGGGCGGATTCCTAAACGATGTCGATCGGTTTGATCCGCTCTTTTTCGGTATTACCCCCAAGGATGCGGAGTTGATAGACCCGCAGGAGCGACTCTTCCTCGAATCCGCTTGGCTCGCCCTTGAGGACGCGGGATATCAAGCGGATTCCCTGCGATGCGGCAGGAATGGGCAAAGCCAGCAGACAGGAGTATTCGCGGGTGTTACTTGGGGAAGCTACCAGCTCTTCGGGGCCGATGCGTGGGGCCGGGGTCACGCGGTTTTCCCGAATTCATCATTCTGGTCTGTCGCCAACCGGGTATCTTATACGCTAGACCTACATGGTCCAAGTATTCCCGTGGACACAGCTTGTTCCGCGTCTCTGAGCGCCATCCACCTAGCTTGTGAGAGCCTGCGCCGAGGAGAATGCGATGTGGCGATCGCTGGTGGCGTTAATCTCTATCTGCATCCCTCGAAGTTTGTTCAGATGGCACAACTCCGTTTCGCCTCAACGGATGGAAAATGCCGGAGCTTCGGAGCAGGCGGCGACGGGTACGTTCCCGGTGAGGGGGTTGGCGTAGTTATCCTCAAACGTCTATCCGCCGCCAAACGCGATCGCGACCACATCTACGCCACGATTCTTGGCAGTGCTATGAACCACGGTGGCAAGACAAATGGCTATACCGTTCCCAACCCTAGCGCACAAGCAGAAGTCGTTCGGTTGGCCCTTGAGCGGTCAGGGATTGCGCCCAATACGATTTCCTACATCGAAGCCCATGGCACGGGTACAGCGCTCGGAGATCCCATTGAAATCGACGGTCTGCGGGCGGCTTTCGAGACCTCGCCGGAAATCGGGAAGGGCATTTGCGCGATCGGCTCAATCAAGTCGAATATTGGGCATCTGGAATCGGCGGCAGGTGTGGCCGGACTGTTTAAGATCCTCCTACAAATGAAGCACCGTTTGCTCGTGCCGAGCCTGCATGGGGAAATCCCCAATCCCGCGATCGATTTTGAGTCCAGTCCCTTCCGCCTTCAAAAAGTCTGTGCGACATGGGAAAGCGAAGGACTGCGACGAGCCGGGATTAGCAGCTTCGGTGCAGGTGGCAGCAATGCCCACGCGATCGTGGAGGAATACCAAAGTCCCTGGCGGCCCGAAAGTGAAATCGCGCCCGAGTTGGTTGTCCTTTCAGCGCGGAATGAGCGGCTCTTACGGATCGCGGCGCGTAACTTGGCACAGCACCTCAGCCGCGAACCGGGAATACGGCTGGCTGATGTAGCTTTCACGCTACAGATTGGCCGCCGCGCATCTGAACATCGTCTCGCCCTGTACGCCGTTTCGATTGACCAGGTTCGCTCTCTGCTCAATCTATATCTTCAAGGCGGTAAGGCTGACGACCTATTCCTGGGAGTTGCGAACTCCTGCAAGGTCGAGATTGAAGCGCCTACGTTGGGCGACCTCCGGGAACTGGCTACCCATTGGGTAACAGGAGGAGCAGTCCAATGGGAAAATCTTCATCGGCTGACGGAACCCTGGCGCGTCTCGCTTCCCGGCTCCCCTTTTGATAGGCGGCGTTGCTGGATCGAGATGCCGGATGAAACCCTAGTCAAGCAAAGAGTGGTCGAGGAGCTTGTATATCGCGATGACCCGATTGTTCGCGAGCACCGAATAAATGATGTACCTACTCTGCCAGGAGCCACACTGCTTGAAATCGTGGGCCGAGCCATGAAAAATGCCGGTTTTGGCGTGGCCACATCATTTAAAGATGTGAACTGGATGCGACGAGCAGAGATTCATGCGGATTCGATGAGACTTCTAGTCTCGCTCTCGCTTGAACAAAACGGTGTGAGGTTTGCAATTCGGAACACTACGGGCGATACATACGCATCGGGCCGATCGATCCGAAGTGTTGAGGCTCTTGGTCCGCAGGCCGTTCCGGCTTCTTTCGCGGATCTCCTCGAACCTGGCGGTCGGGTCATTTCGCAGGAACTTTACTACGAAGCATTTGAGCAAGTAGGTGTAACTTATGGGCCACTGTTCCGGGGCATCAGAGAAGTTCGCCTGCTTGCCTGCGGAGCGTCAGCGCTATTTGACATCGAGGGATTAGAACCTACACTGTTCGGAGGTCAATCGGTTGTTCTCGACGCAGCATTTCAAACTGTGCAGGCCCAATTGCAGCGTGACGGGCGCAAAGCATCTCTATGGCTGCCGTTATCGGTCGAATCTGTTCAAATCTTCAGCACGCTTCCACTCAATGGGACTATACTGCTACAGCGGAGCGATCCAAATCCCCCGAATGTCGAAGGGATAGATATACCGATCGCGCGCTTTCAGTTGGTGATTCTCGACGACATCGGACGAATGGTGGCAATCGTCGAGAACTTCTGCGTAAAGTTGGTGAAGACTGTGAAAGCCGACAAGCCGCAGAAGGAAGAACTAGAACAATGGCTGCTTCCGGTTCTTGAAGGTCTGGCGCGCGGCGATCGCGCGGTTGAAGAAACGGATCGCTTGCTGCAAGATATTTCCATAATCGCGACAGGGCGAGGTGATAAAGATGAACAGATCTGAAATCTTAAGACTGGTGCAAAATGGAACGCTCACGCCGCGGGAAGCCGCCCGCCGTCTTGCCGAAAGTTTGACGGTGCCAAATGGCAAAGACAACCTGGCTAACGCCGACCTGACTGGCCTTATGTACAGACCTGTGTGGCGTTTAACGCCAGTGTTGCCGGATCGTTGCGTTCCGTCTGCAACTACTTCGATCTTCTTTGAAGAGCCAGAATCTGGTGATATCTCGGTTATGGGGTTTGCTCAGCTATTTCGGAACGTCCTTGGTAAGCAAGCGATCGCCACACCGATTGCAGGACTTTCCCAAGCGGACTTCGAGGCAATTCTCGGCGCGTATAGCGATATGCCGGCCATTGTCTTCCTCTATCGACCATCCTCCTGCGATTTGCTCTCGCTCGAATCGGTTCGCGATATGCAGACTGGAGCCCTATACCCCTTATTGCGCTTGATCCGCGCGATTTATTCCCGTTGGGGGGCTGCGGCGGCTTCGGAGCTAAAGATAATTACGTTCGACAACCATTCGATACTCGGTTCAGAGCTAGGATTCGGATCGAGTCATGCTAAACCAACAGGTGCGGCGTTAGCAGGTGTGGCGAGAGTTCTGCACCGTGAGTACCCTGGTCTCCGTGTATCTACGATCGATCTCGATACCAGCGACTTGTTATGGACTCAGCCAAAGGAAGCCGCCGCTCTTGCAGCCCGAGTTCTCGCTGACCCGGGCGAACGGGCTGGCGGGAACATTGCTTGGCGGCATGGCAGGCGGTTTGTCCAGTCGCTGGAGATGGTGGAGCCATTACCCAGCTTAGATGCGAGTCCGATGCTCACGCCCAACGGAGTTGTTGCGATCGCCGGAGGTGCAGGAGGCATTGGCAGCACCATAGCTAAATGGCTTTCAGCGCAGTACCAGTCCCGGCTGGTGTTGATCGGCCGCCGCGCGGTCAATAGCGAAATTCAGCAACTTCTCGGTGAGATTAGCAGCAACGGCGGTGAGGCAGTATATTTCCAGGCAGACATCATAGACCCAGACCAGACTCTGCGTGCAGTCAACGCCGGTCGCGATCGCTTCGGAACCCTTGATGCCGTCATCCATTCGGCGATCGTGCTCGGAGACTGTGCGCTGCACAGCGCCACTGAGGAATCCTTTCGCCGCGTACTCGCTCCGAAGCTGGAAGGTTCGATCAATCTTGCCCGCGCCGCAATCGAAGGTGGCGCGAAGCTACTGGCGTTTTTTTCCTCAGCAAATGTCTTCTACGGTAATCCGGGACAAGCCAACTATGTTGCTGGATGCGCGTTTAAGGATGCCTTAGCCCGCAAAATAGCTGCCTCATACCCGATCGAGGTCAAACTTCTGAACTGGGGATTTTGGGATGAAGTTGGGATTGTCGCATCCGCAGACTATAAATCGCGTATGGACAAGCTAGGAGTTTCTGGGATTACTCCGACTATTGGCTGCGCCACATTTGAACGAGTGATGCGAAGTTCCCTTGAACAGGTTGTGTCGATCCGTTGCGGACCGGAAATGCGAAAGGAACTGGCCGTCCCCAACGATCGCCCAGCACAACAGATGCCAAATGTTCATGGTTCGGCGCTCCGCGAGGCAATGAAAGCCCTTCGCGGCAGTAAAACTCCAGATGTGAGTCTGCAAATCACAGATGCCTTGGCAGCCCTTGAGGAACTCAGCCGGATGCGTCTTCTAGCCACTTTTCGCGAACTCGGAGATACCAAACTTCCTGTCGCTGAAGGCAGTGCCAAGCAGCTTAGAGAGGCATTGATTCCTGTCTGGCAGGTGGCGAAAGCTAACCGGGAACTGGTTGACCGTTCGCTCCGGTGGGAAGCGGAAACAGACATTGTTCGCAAACGGTTTCCGGAGTTGTCTCCGCACTTGGCGCTTCTTGAAGTCTGCGTAGCGAGTTACCCGCAACTGTGGCGCGGTGAGGTTGCAGGTCATGAGATCCTCTTCCCGAACGGTTCGAGCGACCTCGTGGCTCCAGTTTACTCCGGGAGCGATCTGGCAGAGAGCATGAACAGAACAGTTGGCTCCGCCTTGGAAGCTTGGCAAGAAGCACGGGGGCATACCAGACCGCTGCGGATTCTTGAGATTGGCGCAGGCACGGGGTCAACTGCCGCAGTGTTGCTACATTTGTTCGAGAACGTGCGGGAATTCGAGTATGTCTTCACTGATGTTTCGTCGGCTTTGGTTCGCCAAGCATCGGAGAAATTTAGCCGATATTCCCGTTGTAGTTTCCGTTTGCTTGATATCGATCGCGACCCAGCCACGCAAGGCTTTGAACCAGGTACTTTCGATGTTGTGGTGGCATCCAACGTCCTGCACGCAACTTGTCGGATGAGCGATACGCTTGTGCGTGCAAAAAAACTGTTGCGGACAAATGGATTGTTGGCCCTGATTGAAGCCACTTCCAGTCAAGTTTTCACCACTATGACTTTCGGTGTCACAAAGGGGTGGTGGCAGCATGATGCAAGTGATATGCGTTTGCCCGGTGGCCCCCTGCTCGATCGCTCAGGTTGGGAAGCAAACCTGGTAAGCGCGGGTTTTCGGGGAATTGAAGCTATCGGTTTCGGAGGAACGAACGGAACCGCGCCTTATCACGCAATCTTTGCGGAAAGCGACGGTTGGGTGCAGCAGCCCGCAACCAATTCTATCGTCGCCAGCAGCCACGAGGCTCCTGTGACTCCCCCCCCAACCTCAATCAATGGGACTTCCCTGACGGCGATCCTAGCAGCGCTCAAAAACATTTTTGCTCGTGTCCTGAAGATGGCTCCCTCCGAAATCCGAACAGAGGCAACCTTCGAGTCGCTTGGGGTGGATTCCCTGACCGTACTCCAGTTGACCGAGCAACTCGAGCGTGAATACGGCAAGTTGTCGAAGACTTTGCTTTATGAGTATCCGACACTCAACCGCTTGGCAGCGCATTTGCATCAGGATGCGAAGCATCAGAGTTCACCGCCCGTAGCTGAGCAATCGGCGAAGCCTCAGAGTCCATCGCCCGTAGCTGAGCAATCGGCAAAGCTGCCTTCTCGCCAAGGCCAGACGATGCCGATCGCAATTGTGGGAGTCGCCGGACGCTACCCGAAGGGCGACACGCTAGAAGAATTCTGGACGACCCTGGCAGAGGGTCGAAACGCTATCCGGGAAGTCCCCCGCGATCGGTTCGATTTCACCCCATTTTTTGACCCGCGAGGTGGGGAGCGCAAGAGCTACAGCAAGTGGGGCGGATTTATCAGCGATGCGGATAAGTTCGATGCGGGCTTCTTCGGCATATCGCCCCGGGAAGCGAAGGAGATGGACCCGCAGGAAAGGATTTTTCTCGAAACCGTCTGGGCTTGCCTCGAAGACGCAGGGTATCCTCCCCGCCGCTTAAAGACGGCGGCCGGCAGCCGGGGGCGAAACGACGTGGGAGTTTTCGCGGGCATCACCTATGGCACGTATCAGCTTTACGCGATCGACCAGTGGAATAATGGCGATCGCGCCGGAGCGCACTCCTCATTTTGGTCGATCGCGAATCGAGTCTCCTGGCTCTTCGATTTTCAGGGGCCGAGTATGGCGATTGACACTGCCTGCTCTTCGTCGTTGGCCGCTATCCACCAAGCTTGTGAAAGTATCCGGCGAGGCGAATGCAATGCGGCGATCGCTGGAGGCGTAAATCTGATCCTTCATCCGCTCCAGTTGGTCGGTCTGAGCCAGTTGCGGATGCTGGCTCCCGACGATAAGTGCCGCGCGTTTGGCCTTGATGCCAATGGATTTGTGGATGGTGAGGGTGTCGGAGTTGTGTTAATTCGCCCACTCGCAGATGCGATCGCGGACGGAGACCGGATTCGAGGTGTGATACTTGGATCGGCCATGAATTCAAGCGGACGGACGAGCGGATATACAGTCCCGAATCCGGCGGCACACGCAAGCCTGATTCTGGACGCGATCGATCGCTCCGGGATCGATCCCAACACCATCGGGTACGTCGAGGCGCATGGCACGGGCACCGCCCTTGGAGACCCAATTGAAATCGCCGGACTGACAAAGGCTTGGCGCGAACATACCCAGGAGTCTGGTTTTTGCGCGATCGGTTCGGTGAAATCTAATATCGGGCATCTTGAATCGGCTGCTGGCGTTGCCGGACTCACAAAAATACTTCTACAATTCCAGCATAAAGAAATCGCGCCATCACTTCACGGCGATCGCACAAACCCGCTGATCGAATTCGAGACTACACCATTCCGCCTGCAAACGCAGAAAACCTACTGGGAGTCTTCCTCTGGGCCGCGGCGTGCAGCGCTTAGCAGCTTTGGTGCAGGAGGTGCTAACGTACACGCGATCGTCGAAGAGTTCGAGGCTGCGACCGTTGGCGATCGCCCCGTAGAACCTAATGATGAGTTAATTATTCTTTCAGCGAAATCGAGGAAGGCTCTACTAGAATCGGCAGAACGATTGCGTAGCCTGCTGGAGTCGAACGTAACGGATTCTCACTACCTTGGAGATGTGGCATGGACGCTTCAGATTGGCAGGGAAGCAATGGATTACCGCCTCGCTTTCGTCGCAGCCTCGAAGAGTGAATGCCTGGATCGGTTGCAACGTTTGGCTGAGCAAGAAACCTCGGCGGACTCATTTTTTGAAGGGCGAGTGAAGAACGATTCGGCGACGGATGGGTCAGACAACCACGAGTATCTTCTTCAGTTGTGGAATGACAAGCGGTATCGCAAGATTGCCAGTTTGTGGGTGGCTGGTGTTGAGCCGGATTGGGCAAAACTGCCTCGGAACGGAACAAGGCGGATCGTTTCTCTCCCATCCTATCCGTTCGATCGCGTTCGATATTGGCCCGTGGCGATCGAAACGCTTGCCTCACTAGGGTCTACCACTGACATCGATACCGCAGGTGCGTGCAGGACATTCGTGCCGAGATGGTTTGTGCTTCCGGAGCGACCTTCCCCAACGATAGCAGACGGAAGGCACGCGATCTTGCAGCGCTCCAACTCTGCGATCGGGTCGGCTCTTGCTGGGCAATATCAGGACTGCGTTGTGATTTCACTGAACCGTTCGGATTGGCTCGATCAACTGGAAAACGAAACCTCCCTCTCCACGATTGATTTCCTCGGTGCGCTCGATTCTTGCGACTGGCAGGATGCTGTTGACGATTCCCTTCCTCTCCTCCATTTGATCCAGCACCTCGCGCGCTGGAAGTCTTCGCCCCCCCTGTTGCGGATCGTCACAATGCGCGCACAGAAGGTGTTACCGAGCGACAGGCTGACAAAGCCCTGGGCGGCAACTTCCATTGGCCTGGGGAGGGCCTGCCGGATTGAATTGCCGTCCTTGCCTGTGGTCTGCGTTGACGTGGAAGGAAAGGAACCAGAGGCGGAAGCGGCGCGGATTGCCGATGAAGGGAACCTCACTCAGTTTGTCGAGGTGGCTTGGCGCGGCGGGGAGCGATGGGTGCGCGGCATTGAAGAGGTTGCAGAGCAAACGCTTGAATCCGAAGATTCGCAGCAGAATCGGTTGCGAGAAGGTGGCGTTTATCTGGTCGTCGGCGGAGCATCAGGAGTTGGCCTTGAGATTTCCCGGTGGATGGCGACAAAGGCACGGGCACGGGTTGTTCTGATTGGGCGATCGGAGTTCAGCGATCGCCAGGAAGCAGCAATTCAGATTATTCGAGAACAAGGTGGAGATGCAATCTACATCCAGGCCGACGTTACCGATCGCGGGGCACTCCGCCGCGCGATCGACGAGACACGCCGGAAGTTCGGGCCTATTTCGGGTGCCATCCACTCAGCAATGGTACTTCTGAATCAACCGCTTGCCACCATGTCGGACAGAACCTACGAAACCGTACTCGCGCCCAAGGTAGCAGGAAGCGCAGCCTTCGCTGAGGCGCTCAGCGGGGAGAAACCGGACTTCGTTTTGTTCTTCTCGTCCCTGGCATCCCTCGCACCAACGCCCGGCAGCGCGAACTACGCCGCCGCTTGCGCCTTTGAGGACGCATTTGCTTGCTATTTGCAGGATTCCGGTAAGTTTCCGGCCCAGACGATCGATTGGGGCTTTTGGGGTGACGTGGGTCAGCTTGCGACCGCAGAGGGCCGCGCGCGGTTAGCCCAGCTTGGGGTCCAGCCTATGGGCAGTGCTGCGGGTGTCCAGGCATTCTCAGACATCCTGCGGCTGGGATTAACCCAGGCCATTCCTCTGCGAGCGTCAGCGAAGGTGCTGGAACTTCTTGGACTGCGGGATAATATTCGGCAAGTTTTGGGCAAGCTGGAAGCGACCTGCGCTGCTGCCGCCAAAGAAGAAGAGCAATCCTCCCTGGATCTCAAGCAAGGGGAAATGGCCCTGCGAGATCTGGACTCACTCAGCAGGCTTTATCTAACGCAGGTTTGGGCGCAGCTAGGGATGTTTCCTCAAAACGGCGAAAGCCTGAATCGCGACACGCTCCGCAGTCGGGCTTCTCTCTTGCCGAAGTACGAGCGCTTGTTGGAAGCTCACCTGTCGATTTTTGCAGCCCATAAACTGATCCGATTTGCTGGCAGCGACATTCTGGAAGGTCCTGAATTGGGTCCCACCCTGGCGGGACGACTTTCAGAGTCGATCGCCAGAGAGCATGGCGAATTCCTTCACCAGCATCCAGATATGGGCGGCTTCGCACGAGTGCTCGAAGCCTGCCTGAAGCCGGACGACTACGCGGCCGTGCTAGCGGGACGGAAGCTGCCGACCGAGCTTCTGTTCCCTGCTTCTTCGCCCGAACTCGTGACCGGTATGTACCGGAACAATCCCTGGGTCGATCGTTACAATAGACTTCTCGCTGAAGCCCTCGCTAGTTTCGTGGGCAGCAGCGGACAATCAGAGATGCGGGTGCTGGAACTAGGATCGGGAACAGGATCGACGAGTGAGTTTACCCTCCGCAAGCTCGACAGCTTTCGCGATCGAGTAACCTATGATTTCACCGATGTATCCTGGAAATTTCTCCAAGAGGGGAAGGCGGCATTCGGCACTAGATACCCATTTGTTAACTTCCGCCAGTTGGATCTCGAACAGTCTCCAGGCCAACAAGGCTTTGAGCTGGAATCCTACGATGTAGTCATAGCGACAAATGTGGTGCACGCGACGTGCAGTATCCGCAGGTCGCTTCAGCACATTTCGCGTCTGCTGAAGCCAGGCGGGCTGCTGCTTTTGAACGAGCTAACTCACAAATCGGATTTTCAAACCATTACAGTAGCCCTGCTCGACGGTTGGTGGGCTTTTGAAGATGCCGATTTGCGGATTGAGAACTCGCCGCTCTTGCTGCCCGATCGCTGGATGGCTGTGCTACAAGAGGCTGGATTCCAAAAGGGAAAGGCATTCGGCACACCCTATCAACAAGTTTTTGTGGTTGAGCGAGGCGACTCACAGGGTGCTTCCAAGGTGGCGCTGGATGAGGAGACTGAGGCAACACCGCAACGGATAAGCCCACCGAAAAAGAGCGTGGCAGAGGAAAAAACTAACATAGAAGCGATCGCGAGACGAATCGGCGCGATCGCCGCTGTCGTGCTGGAAATGGACGCGGTTCCGGAGACGGACAAGGTATTCGCCGAGATGGGTGTCGATTCCATCCTAGCCGCGCAGATCGCGAACCGTATGAATGAGGAATTTAAAACTGCGGTCACGCCTGCGGACTTCTACAGCTATCCGAGTCCCTTGGCAATGGCGGCTTGGATCTCCAGCATCCAACCTCAATTCAAAGAGCAGCAGCCCCCCGCTACAGACGCAAACAACGGCAGCGCGATCGCCGCCATCGGCATCCAGACTCAATTTAGAGAACAGCCAACAGAGCAGCCGCCCCCCCCTACAGACGCAAACAACGACAGCGCGATCGCTGTTATCGGTCTTTCCTGTCGGCTCCCGGGGGCTCGCGATGCGGAGCAGTTCTGGGAAGTGCTTCAATCCGCACGCGAATCCTATTCCGATGTTGCTAGAGAAAGGTGGGGAGATAATTCCAGTCGCCCTGTCTGGGGCGGACTGCTGCCAGAAGCGTTACATTTCGATCCGTTCTTCTTCCGCATCTCACCTCGGGAAGCAGTTCAAATGGACCCCCAGCAGCGAGTATTCCTTGAGGAAACCTGGAAGGCGATCGAAGATGCAGGCTACTCGCCAGAGAGCCTCGCAAATACTAAGTGTGGCGTGTACGCGGGTGCAGCGCAAAACTTCTACGGTTTGACTGCAACTGATTCGGGTGCTGCCGCGGACTCGATGTCTTCGATCGGCACATCAATGGCGATGCTGCCAGCGCGAGTTTCCTATCATCTCAATCTCAAAGGACCAGCAATTCCCGTCGATACCGCCTGTTCATCTTCTCTGGTGGCGGTTCACTTGGCCTGCCAAGGTCTACTAAATGGCGATTGTGACACTGCCCTCGCTGGAGGAGTGGCGATCTTACTGCTGTCTCCCACCGTTTACAAATTCCTTGATGGAAGCGGCATGATTTCGGCCTCCAACAGTTGCCGTCCGTTTGATAAGGATGCCGACGGCTTTGTTCCAGCGGAAGGGGCCGGAGTCGTGATGCTGAAGCGGCTGGCTGATGCGCTCCGGGACGGAGACCATATTTACGGAGTGATACCTGCATCGGGCATAAACCAGGACGGGCGATCGAACGGCATCACGGCTCCCAATGCCCAGGCGCAGAGCGAACTTGAAACCGCAGTTTACGAAAAGGGCCAAATCGATCCAGAAACCATTAGTTACGTCGAAACCCACGGCACAGGAACCAAGCTGGGCGACCCAATCGAGCTAGCGGCGCTGACGGGCACATTCCGCAAGTGGACTGAGGCAAAGCAGTTCTGCGCCATTGGGTCGGTGAAAAGCAATATTGGTCATACGATGGCCGCTGCGGGAATCGCGGGACTGATCAAGATATTGCTGAGCCTGAAACATTCCGAGTTGCCCGCTTCTGTGAATTTCCAAGAACCAAACCCGGCCTTTGATTGGACTTCTTCTCCTTTCTATGTTGTCAGCGATCGCCGTCCGTGGCTCCGCCCAACAGCAGGGCTGCGGCGCGCGGCCCTCAGTGCGTTCGGCTTCAGCGGTACGAACTGCCACTTGGTGATTGAGGATGGGCCCGAAGTTTCCGGTGATGACCAGGAGCGTGGATGCGGCGAATGGCGTATCGTTCCGGTATCGGCAAAAACATCGACCTCGTTGCGCCGCAATCTTGAAACTCTGGCTGATTGGGTTGACCGTCATCCGGCCGTGCATCTCGACGACATCGCATGGACTATGTCAATGGGCCGCCAACACTTCGAGTATCGTGTGGCAGCGGTTGTTCGAGAAACCAATGAACTAGCCCAGGCATTGCGTGTAGCCGCTTCGTCTGCTTTCGGAAAGGAGCCGACGACGCGGTGTGAAGCTGCGGCGCGGGAATTCATTAGCGGTCAAAACGTGGACTGGCGGCAGATGTGGACTGGGCCTCACGGCAGGCGCATATCGCTTCCCGCCTATTCCTTTGAACGAGAGGTATATGCGATCGCAACAGCCCCTACGACCCTCAGCACTTCCCCGCAAGTTGGTTCGGAAACGGATCTTCTTGACAAGGTAATGAATGCGGTAGAAGCTCGGGTCAGGAGTCAGGGAGATCCACTTGCCGGACGTGCTAGTGTCTTCGACCGGATCGACCGGATCGGCGCATTGGGCGTACTCGAAGCGTTTCAACGAGCTGGCGTTTTGCGCCATCCCGATAACACAACCTCGAAATCCGAGTTGGGGCGAAAGATCGCTCTTGTGCCTCAGCATGAAAGACTTTTTGATGCCCTGCTGGAAATCCTTGTTGCCGAAGGGATTGTCTTGGCATCTCCCGAACGGATCGAATTGAACCGCGCCAATGAGGAGTTTTTTGCTAACCGGATTGCCGCCACAATATCTGGTCTAAGCGCCGAACTGCTGGTCGAATGTCCCGAAACCCGCCCCTACCTCGATCTTCTGAAGAAATGCCTGGAGAGCTATCTGGAACTGCTCTCGGGGCGGTTGCTCGTAACCGACCTGCTCTATAAAGAAGATTCTTTGCCGCTGATTGAGGCAATCAATCGCAATAACCCCCTTGCCGACCATTTCAATGCCCTTGCTGCCGCAGCGGTGCGCGAAGCGGCGATCGAGCTGTCGGCCCGCGATCGCTCCATGCCGATCGCGATTCTGGAAATTGGGGCAGGTACTGGCTCGACCACAGCATCGATTCTGCAAGCGATCGCACCCTTTGGCGATCGCATTGAATACCACTTCACGGACATCTCACCGGCCTTCGTCCAGCGGGGACGCGATCGCTCGAGTGCTGAATTCCCGTTTACCCGATACGCATTGCTCGATATCGAAAAGGACTTCACCGCACAGGGTTTCGCGCCGGGCCAGTTTGCGATCGTCTGCGCCGCCAACGTCCTGCACGCAACCCGCAACATCAGCACAACCCTGGATGCAGTCAACCGCCTACTGCGCCCGCAGGGAATCCTTATCCTCACCGAGGTCTGCCGTTTTGAAGTCTTCGCCACCCTGACGTTCGGACTGACGAGCGGCTGGTGGTTGTTCGAGGACAAACAGAACCGGATACGACACTCGCCGTTGTTGACTACCCTCAACTGGAGCCGCTGCTTGTCAGAGCAAGGCTTTCCACGAGTGAGAACCTCCGGCCTGCGCCATCCAGAACAGCCTGAATCTTACCTACAGATCCTAATTGCGGCGCAGAGCAGCGCCCAAAAGCAGTTGCCGCCAACTCCCGAGCCACCCGAGCCAGTTCAGCCGGAGGATTCTCCGGTCTTCGTTCGCGCGATCGAAGGCAGCGAGGCTCAGGTTCGCCAATTGATGGGATCGAAGCTAAATACCGATCCCGCACGCCTGAAGCCAACCCTCCCGTTTTCCGATTTCGGTATTGACTCCATTGTTTCGGTGGAACTGGCCCAAGCGCTCAACGAAGAACTTGGAATCTCCCTTCGCTCTACAGACCTTTTCAACTACCCAACCATCCGGCAACTGGCTGCTCATATCGACGGCACATTTCCCGCGCGGCGAAGCATAAAGCAGGTGGAGCAAGCAATCAATGGTATGAACTCTGGGGCCAGCCCCGATCTCCATACCACCCCAAGAGAAGAGAACTCAACCCGCAAGGGATTGAAACCGATCGCCTCCCCTGACCGCCAGATTGCCATCATTGGCATTTCCGGCAAATTCCCCGGAGCAAACGACCTTTCCGAGTTCTGGGAATTAATCGAAAGAGCGAAACCAGCGATCGGTGAAATCCCCTTGGAACGATGGGATTGGCGCAAGTTCTATGACCCAGATCGCCTAGCTCCAAACAAGACACCCAGTCGTCACGGCGGATTCCTGAGCGGAATTGGCGAGTTCGATCCCGCACTCTTCAGGATCTCGCCTCGCGAGGCCGAACTGATGGACCCGCAGCAGCGCCTCGTTCTAATGGAAACCTGGGCGGCTCTGGAAGATGCTGGCTATTCGGATACGCGCCTAGACGGGAGCCGTACTGGTGTATTCGTTGGCGCATCCAGCGGTGATTATTCGCAAATCCTGATGGATTCGGGTCTCCCTGCCGATGGATTTATGTTTACTGGTAACGCTGGCGCAATGCTGCCCGCCCGCGTGGCATATATGTTTAATTTGAGGGGGCCAACCCTCACAATCGATTCTGCGTGTTCCTCATCGCTGATCGCCGTGCATACAGCTTGCGAAAACATTGAGAGCGGCAATTGCGACATGGCAATTGCGGGTGGAGTCAGCGTTCTTGCGACACCGCGGCTGCACTTATTACTCGGCAAGATCGGTATGCTGTCACCCAGCGGAGCGTGTAGACCGTTTGACGAAAGTGCGGATGGAATCGTACTTAGCGAAGGAATCGGTGTTGTCATCCTCAAGCCGCTTGATAAGGCACTGGCCGATGGCGATCGCATTCACGCCGTAATCCGCGGGTCTGGCACCAACCAGGGCGGCAAGACCAGCAGCCTCACTGCACCTAGTGGACCGGCCCAGACAGAGCTGATTCGGGAGGTTTACAAACGATTCGGATTGGCTCCAGGATCGATCGGCTATGTCGAAACCCACGGTACAGGCACACCACTTGGCGATCCAATCGAGATTCATGCTCTATGCGATGCCTTTAGGGAACACTCGATCGCTCCTGCATCGCTGCCGATCGGTTCTGTGAAGGGGCTAATCGGTCACACACTGACGGCGGCCGGGATCGCATCCCTGCTCAAAGTAATTCTGGCATTGAAAAATCACCGCAGACCGGCCTCCTTCGCGCCAACGGGCCTGAACCAGAGAATAGAGTTTGCAGACACTCCGTTCCGCGTCGATTCCCACAGCAGCGACTGGGTCACCACACCGAGAAGGGCTGCCATTAGTTCGTTCGGCGCCAACGGAGCCAACTGTCACATGGTTGTGGAGGAAGCGCCTGCGATCCCTGTGCGGCAATCGCCTGAATTGCCTGGTTATTTATTCGTAATTTCGGCACGGACGCGCAGCCAACTGATTCAAAGGGCCCAAGATATTCTCCGTTGGCTGGAAGATCGGGGAACCCGTTACGTACTAGCCGATATCGCGTTCACGTTAAACACAAAACGAAGCCATTTGGAATTCCGGGCTGCTTTTGTATCAGCAGACAAGGCGCGTCTAGCCGATTTGCTCCGCCGTTTCCTAAGCACCGGGGAAGGAGCAGATTTCTTCGTCACCAGAGAAGACGAACCCGTAACCAATAACCTGACCGGTTCTATTGAGAAAATGTTTGCGTCACTTTCCCGTTACATGAACGATGGCGAAGCGTATCGGCGATCGCTCTTGCCCATTGCATCGGCTTTTGCTAGCGGGGAGCTAACAGATCTATCTCTCCTGCATACCCAGGGAGGGCAAATTGTTGAGTTGCCGCCCTACCCTTTCGATCGCACTACATACTGGGTGCGATCGCCTGACACTGAACGTGACATTGAATTTTGGATGCGACATCATACGGTGCAAGGCGAGCCAGTGTTACCTGGAGCCGCGCTCCTGCAACTCATGGTTGAAGCTGTCGAAGAATCCACCGTCGAGCTAGCAGGTTTGCGTAATATCTGTTGGCTGCGTCCGGTAAAAAGCGGCATCGAGCTCTTGCCAGAGTTGCGCTGGAATGGCAAAACCCCCTACCTCGAATTGCAATCCGAAAGCCAAGACCAAAAATTGACCTTCGCTTCTGCGGAAGTGGTTCTCAAAACTACCGGGGGAACGTCACCGATCATCGCTAGTAGACTAGATCGCACCGCGATTGAGGCTCGCTGCCAAAGGACAATCCAAAAGGAAGAGTTCTATTCGCTGGTGGATTCCCGCGATGTAAGTCACGGTAGACTCTATCGCACCGTCGAATGCCTTTGGACGAGTCAATCCGAAGCACTCGGACTGGTCAGTACCCCCCAGGAAGAAGAGCCTTGGGTCAGTCGGTTCGCTCTGCACCCGTCCATTCTGGATGGTGCGCTTCAATGTGTTATGGGTCTACTCACCGACAGAGGCGCGGAAATGCCCGCGCTGTTGCCATCATCGATCGGGGAGCTAGCTATACTGAAACCCTTGACCACCGAATGCCTGGTTCATGTGCAACGCGCTGTAGACGCGATCGGAGATTACTCGTTCGATCTAAGGATTGCAGATCCTGCTGGCGAGGATTTGGTACTGATCCGGAATTTCACACTGCGTCCGGTGCGACAGTTGGGTACGGATGGTAAATCGGCTGTGGATGCCGTGCCTTGCTACCGACCTATCTGGAAGGAAACACCTTGGCCAGCCCAAATATCGGCTTCCCAGGAATCGATTTTGATCGTTTATCAGTCCGGCGATCGCGATCTGGCGGAAGCTTTAATCGAGCAGCACCCAGATGCAACAGTCTTTCATATAAACCCCAGCGATTCTTTCCGAGTAGTTTCCGCGCGGCACTGGGAAATCAGACCTCATGCGTTTGACCTAGAGCGTATATGCCGAGAAATGCAGCCTGTACAAACGATCTATTTCTTGGCTTCCGGCAACACTGCTGCCCCTTCCACGCTGGCGGAACTGGAAGCGATCCAGGATCGGGGAGTGGTTATGCTGTTTCATCTGGTACAAGCTCTGGATAGATCGCGCCTTTGGCAGGATCGGGCGCGGTTGAAGCTAATTACGCAAGACGTGCAGAATGTCGGCGCGGGCGGTGGAAAAAATCCCTGGAATGCCTCGGCGATCGGCTTTACCAAAGCGCTGTCGCGGGAATTCCCTAGCCTGGCAGTAACTTGCTTGGATATAGGTAGGCAGACTGTAACAGACCTTTCGGAGATTGCCAAGCAGATCGCGACAGAAGCGGAGTCTGCACCGGGCGCGGAGATCGCGTTCCGCGGTTCCCGACGGCTGATTCGCACCATCCAAGAGATGCGTTTACCCGCTGACGGGTATCAGCTTCCGATCCAGGTGGGCGGATGTTATCTGATCGTTGGCGGATTGACGGGTATCGGATTCGAGGCGGCAAACTTATTAGCAAATACGCCTGGCGTTAAGCTTGTGCTCACTGGTCGGCGCTCGTTGGATGCCGAGCGATCGTCTCGTCTCAAGCAGTTACAGCAGACCGCGTATATGGTCATCTACCGCCAAGCTGATGTCGCAGACCAAGCGGCGATGTCAGCTTTACTTGCCGAAATTCGCCAGACAGTCGGGCGACTCAACGGAGTAATTCATTCGGCGATCGTCCTCCGCGACGCGAGCATTCGCACGATGACTGAAACTGCGCTCCGGGAGGCACTTGCACCAAAGATCGCGGGAAGTTGGCTGCTGGAAAGGCTTACAAGAGACGAGCCGTTGGATTTCATCGCGTTCTTTTCTTCTGCCAACGCCCTCATGGGCAATGCGGGTCAGAGCAACTATGCCGCCGGCTGTACCTTTCAGGACGCTTTCGCCCTGTGGCTGCCGGAAGCTGGGCGGCGGATTCAGATCATCAACTGGGGGTATTGGAATGAAACGGGTATCGTCGCAACCGAGGACTATAGCAAACGGATCGAGAAACAAGGGATTCTGGGAATAGGAACTGCTGAGGGTGTCGAGACATTGCGGCGCTTGCTGATTCATGGTGTCCGGCAAAGTGTACCCGTTCGGCTGGGTGATGAGGTGCTGCGATCGCTCGATCGCAGCGGATGGAGTACGGAACGAATCAAAGAGTCCTCCGTGTCGTCGATTGTTGCCGCTTCCGAGTCCCTCGTCCGTTTCGTAATCAACTCGCCAATCGACCAACGCGCGATCGCTGCATTTCAGGAACTTGAGGAGTACGCACAGTTTCGCCTGTTCGCAACCTTTCGCAAATTGGGTGTATTCGGGTCCGGTGACGAGCGGTGGACCACTCAATCGCTCATCAGCAAACTGCGTGTTCATAGCCGTTACGAGCGAATGTTTGCTGCATTGCTCGACATTCTCTTGCGAGCTGGGTTAGTTAAGGAACGAAACGGTGACATTGTAGTTTCGCCCGCAGGACTTCGGTCTGAATTGCAAAGCCGGATCGAAGGTTTGCAGACTGACTCCAATCGACTACGGTCGAACTATCCCGGAATTGCACCCCATGTGGAGTTGCTGGAAAACTGTCTCGACTGTTACGACGAAATCCTGATTGGTAAATGCGATCCGCTAACCATTCTGTTTCCAGGAGGATCGTCTTCCTTGGTGGAGGGAATCTATCGTGGCAATGCCCTGATGGACTACTACAATTCACTGACAGCGGAGGCTGTCGGTTCCGCGATTGAAGCGATTCTGACTAAGGCACCAAACGCGATCGTTCGGGTAATTGAGATCGGTGCGGGCACCGGGGGTACTAGCTCCGCCGTTCTCAACAACCTGGATCGATTCGCCGGGTCGATTCTGTATACGTACACGGATGTATCGCCTGCCCTCGTCCGTCAGGCCCAACTCAAGTTCGGAGTTTCGCGACCATTCTGCGAATTCCGGGTGCTAGATATTTCCAAGGACATAGAGTCCCAAGCCTTTGGGCCTGGCTTCTACGATCTGGTGCTGGCAGCGAATGTTCTGCACGCCACCTCCAGCGCGATCGATTCTCTTCGCGAGACCAAGCGGTTGTTGAAGCGTGACGGACTGCTGGTTCTCAATGAAGGCACTCGCGTTCAAGACTTTGCGACCCTGACATTTGGACTTACGGACGGCTGGTGGTTGTTTTGCGATTCAGACCTCCGTTTACCCTATGCTCCTTTGTTAGGCGTGCATCAGTGGAGGGCAGTGCTGCGGCTGGCGGGTTTTCGCGGGATATGTGAAGCGAGTCCGGCTGTTCCCAGCGACGGGCAGGCAATACAATCCGTAATTCTTGGAGAGAGCGACGGATGGGTTGAAGTTCCAGAAAAAGTGGCGAAGGAAAGGAGTTCGGAAACTCCCCTGGAAGTGCCGGTGGCTGCCGAGACAACAGTTGGTCAGGCTGGGATTGTAGACTATCTCCGTGGGGTTTTCGCGTCTGTCTTGCGACTCGACGGCAAGAATCTGGCTCGTAAAGCAACTTTTGAAAAGTATGGAGTGGATTCGTTAGTAACTCTTGAGATTATCCGGGCTCTGGAAAAAGATTTCGGACAACTGCCCCAGACTCTTCTGTTCCAATGCACGTCTCTAGATGCACTAAGCAAGTGGCTGGAGGAGAACAAACCTGATGAAGTACGCAACGCAGTTCCCGCCTCGGCATTGAAATCTAAGGTCGAAGCACCGGCTGTGCATTTGCCACAGCAGCGCCGGAATTCCGGTACTGCTCCGATCGCCATTGTGGGAATAGCAGGGCGATACCCCGGAGGCGAAGGGCTAGAAGACTTCTGGCGGAATCTCATTGACGGGCGCGAATGTATTTCCGAGACTCCGCACGATCGCTGGCCGAATCGGGACTGCTTGGAGTCGGCAGGTAAGACGGAGAACAGTACCTCCTCCAATCGCGCTGGCTGGATTGACCGGGTGGACTGTTTCGATCCTCGCTTCTTCGGAATTTCGCCCAATGAAGCTGCCGGAATGGACCCTCAAGAACGGTTGTTCCTTGAGATCGCTTGGGCTGGGATAGAAAACGCCGGTTTGACACCTGCCACCCTGGTTCGCCTTCCCAAGAAGGCGGGCCGTCGCGAAGTGGGCGTGTTCGCTGGAGTGATGTATGGCGAGTATCAGATTCTGGCTGCGGAGGAGGCGCTGAACGGACACTTCGTGATGGCCGGATCGTCGGCATCTGCGATCGCGAACCGATTCTCTTATTTCTGCGATTTTCGCGGCCCAAGCATAGCCGTCGATACAGCTTGCTCGTCTTCGCTGGTAGCTATTCATCTGGCGGTTCAGAGTCTGCGACGGGATGAGTGCCGCGCCGCGATCGCGGGCGGCGTTAACCTCATCTTGCATCCGCGTCATCTGGTGGCTCTGAGCCGGATGAAGATGCTTGCCCGAGATGGAGTTTGCCGTCCCTTCGGTGCGGGCGCGTGTGGCCTTGTACCCGGAGAGGGTGTCGGAGTCGTGGTTCTGAAAACCCTTGCCGATGCGGAACGAGATCGAGACCGCATTCTCGGTGTCATCCGCGGCTCAGCTATGAACAGTGGCGGAAAGGTTTCCGGCTACACTGTTCCGAACCCGGAAGCGCAGACGGACGTTATCCGCGAGGCGCTACACGATGCGGGTGTCGCTCCCTCGGCGATTTCATACATCGAAGCGCATGGCACTGGCACGGAGTTGGGCGATCCCATTGAGATATCCGCCTTGACGCAAGCGCTGGGTCGGAGTGCTTCGCCATACTGTGCGATCGGATCTGTCAAAGCGAACATTGGACATCTGGAATCGGCTGCTGGCATTGCTGGTCTCACCAAAGTGCTGTTGCAAATGAAGCACCGGCGTGTCGCTCCCTCGCTTCATACCCAAGAACTGAATCCGCGGATCGATTTCCTAAAATGTCCAGTTTTCGTGCAGAACAAGGCTGCTGATTGGAAGACATCTGGTGACTCGCCTCTTCTGGCGGGTGTCAGTTCCTTTGGAGCGGGTGGAGTGAATGTTCACCTGATCGTGGAGGAATATCCAGCTCAACCAGTCAGCAGGAGCAGCATTGTGGAGCCGATCGCGCGACTTCAAGTCGTTCCCCTCTCCGCGATCGACGGCGAGCGTCTGCGCGTCCTCGTCAGCCAACTGCTTCAAGTATTGGAAGCACCAGAGCCGCCTGATTTCGAGGATTGTGTATTTACATTGCAGAGCGGGCGCGTGGCACTGCCGTTCCGTCTGGCTGTACAGGCAGCAAACAGCGCGGAACTAATTCAGCGCTGGAAACTCTTCCTTGATGGAACTCCTGTGCGCGAAGTGGTATTTGGTCGCTCCACAGACGACGAGGAAGAAATCATTGAAAAATGGGAAGGCAACCCGCTAGAACTGGCGGCACGCTGGGTAAAAGGTGCTGATATGAACTGGAACTCTATGTGGAATGGTCGCTCGCCGCGTCGCATAGAATTACCAGGATATCCGTTTGAACGTAGGCAGTGTTGGTTCCCACGCTCCGCAAGTGCAGCACCAGAAGCAGAAGCTGATACACCGATCGCCCTGTTTGCTCCTGAATGGGTGCCGGTAGCAATGAACAAAAGTCCGAAAGATCCATTAGATACACTGCTCTGGATTGGTACTGCCCCAGATCGAAAGTCATTAACTGCGGAATTCGCAAGCTTGGACTGCTGGAGTAGTTCTAGTCGCGCAATTTTAGCGATGCCGGGAATCGATTTCGATCCGTTGACCAACGACCGGTACCGGATCAATCTGGTTCGCGAACAAGACTATGACACCTTGCTGGAACACCTCAAATCCAAGGGGAATTTTCCGTCTCATGTGGTATTGCGATCGACGAAGAGTGCAGCGATCGGCGTGGACAGCGCGGGAGACTATGTGCGAAACTCACTCAACGGCACACTTCATCCACTGTTTTGCTTTTGCCGTGCGCTGCTGCGTTCAGAACCCGCTGAACCCGTGAATATTCTATATGTCGGTGGCGTGGGTGATGAGCAGCCATTCACGGATGCAGCGGCCGCGATGCTTGCCACAGTCGCCCAGGAGAGCACCCGGCTCCGGCCCGCGGTTCTGGCGGTCGGAGATGCGATCGCTAGCGATGCAGCAGCCATTCTGGATGCGGCTTCCACAATCTGGGAACAAGGCGGCTCTTTCTCCTTCCATTTAGATGAACGCGGACTTTCTGCGCGCGGACTCCAAAGAATTGAACCAGGCGTATGCGACGCAAAGCCGATCTGGAAAGACGGGGGATGTTACATTATCACCGGCGGGCTGGGAGCGATCGGCAGAACACTAGCGGAGAGTGCCGTCCGAGCTGGCAATGTGGCGTTGGTGCTGGCGGGGCGATCGCCGCTCGATTTAAACAAGTCGGGAATCCTGGAATCGTGGCGTGCTTTAGGCGCGAATGTGACCTATATAGTAGCTGATGTTGGCGAAATTGCTGGTGTCCGCTCAGTTGTCAACGCGGCGCGGAGTACAGGGTTTCCGCTGCGCGGAATCGTCCATGCTGCGGGTATGGTCGAGGACTCACTGCTAAGCCGAAAGGATCGCATTTCCTTCGACCGGGTGCTACGCCCGAAGCTGCATGGAGTCACCTACCTCGATCTGCTGACACGGGAAGACCCACTCGATTTCTTCCTCTGTCTATCTTCGCTGAGTTCAATCCTTGGAGTACCGGGGCAATCGGATTACTCGGCTGCGAATGGATTCCTTGACGGATTCATGCTCTGGCGAGAGAGCCTTCGCCAATCGCAACTCAGAAGCGGGTACAGTCGTGCAATCAACCTCCCGTTCTGGCAGGGCGGAGGCATGAGCCTCAGTGAGGACTCTCAAAAATGGATGGAGCGGTTTGCGGGGCTGCGGCCGCTGGCGGCGGAAGATGGTCTGCGCCTAATCGAGTGGACGCTATCGCAGAATGAACCCCAAATCGCCATTGTGCCGGGAGACCCGGAGAAGTTTAAGATCCTGTTGAGAAGCCGGACGGCGGTTGCGAAGTCTGGCAGAGCAACTGGCAAGATTGCGGGAAGCCGGACGGCGGTTGGCTCGATTCTTATTCAAATCATTTCAGGGCTGCTCGGGCTTCGTCCCGAAGAAATCGATTCCCTTTCGCGGCTCGGTGAATTAGGATTCGATTCCTTGCTACTTGCCAGGCTGGGCGAGGAACTACAGAAAAAGCTTCCTGGGCTTTCCCTCAACCCTGCCGTCTTTTTCGAGAATCCAACTGTGGAGTCCCTCTCGGCGTTGCTGGGCAGTGCAGACTTGAGCGAAATTGAACCCCGCGCTCCAATGGCGATCGCACAACCAAACCATGAGCCGGAACTTCGCACTTCAATGGCGATCGCACAACCAAAGCATGAACCGGAACACAGAAATGAACCGATTGCAGTCATCGGCATGGCAGGACGCTTTCCGGGGGCGCGAAACACGGAACAGTTCTGGGAAGTGCTAGCTTCGGGATCGGATTGCATCACGGAGATTCCTCGATCGCGCTGGAACGCAGATTTGTATACTGGCAAGTCGGTATGTAAGTGGGGAGGCTTCCTTGAGGATGTGGATCGTTTCGATCCATTGTTCTTCCGGATCTCGCCACGGGAAGCCGCATCGATGGACCCGCAGGAACGGCTATTTCTGCAAACCGCCTGGCACGCGATCGAGAACGCTGGATATACACCCGCCAAGCTTCGCGCGAGTGTCAATGGCAGTTCCCGTCGCATAGGGGTGTTTGCGGGAATTACGTGGGGAAGCTATCAACTTCTCGCCGCTGAAGAGTGGTCAAGAGGCAATATGGTTTTGGCTGCTTCTTCCTACTGGTCAGTCCCAAACCGCGTCTCATGGTTTCTGGATTGCACGGGACCGAGTATAGCCGTTGATACTGCTTGCTCCTCCTCCCTTGCGGCGATTCATCTTGCCGTACAGTCGCTCAGACGTGGGGAGTGTGAAGTCGCGATCGCAGGAGGAGTCAATCTTGTACTCCATCCCTCAAAGTATGTTGCACTCAGCGGACTAGGGTTCCTTTCGGCGGACGGTCGATGCAGAAGCTTTGGACGGGGAGCCAACGGCTTTGTCCCAGGAGAAGGAGTGGGCGCACTGCTCCTCAAACCGCTTTCCCTCGCCGTTGCAGACGGCGATCGAATTGACGCTGTAATTTTAGGTAGCGCCATGAATCAAGATGGGTTAACTACCGGCTACACAGTCCCGAATCCCGATGCACAGGCAGAACTGATCGGTCTAGCCCTTAAGGATGCTGGGGTTGACGCGCAAACCATTCGTTATCTCGAAGCTCATGGGACGGGAACGGCGATGGGGGACCCGCTGGAATTGCGGGGGTTGGAGAAGGCATTCCGCCGCCAAACCAGCCAAACGCACTTCTGCTCGCTCGGTTCTGTGAAATCCAATATTGGGCATCTGGAAGCGGCTGCTGGCGTTGCGAGCGCGATTAAAGTCATTCTGCAAATGCGCCACGGCACCTTGGTTCCGTCTCTACACTGCGGCGAACCGAATCCGGCTCTCGACTTAACCCATAGTCCGTTCGTTCTTCAGTCGAAACTGGAACCTTGGCAGGGGAATCGGCGGGCTGGTATTAGCTCCTTCGGGGCGGGCGGAACCAACGTCCATATCATTCTCGAAGGCTACAAATCGCCTGTAGCCGTGCTAGCGGGTGCTGAAGATCGCAGTCCGGAAATAATTCAGATATCTGCACGTACTCCAGAGGCATTGCGGAGAATGGCTGTGAACCTTGCAGAACATCTCGAAATACGCGGTGCCAGCCAAACCTTGTCCGATATCGCGTACACGCTCAGACGGGGCAGGGTGGAAATGGAACATCGGGCTGCGATCGCTGCGAATTCTGTGGGGGAAGCGATCCACAAGCTGCGCGGGTGGCTCACTGGAGACTCATTAGAGGCTCTGCCGGAACCAGCCCAATCATGGGTTTCAGGCCAAACTGCAAACGAGTCCGCGCCGCAACCCGACCTGTCTTGCCGACCCGCCGTCCTTCCAGGATACCCGTTTGAACGGGAGAGGCATTGGCTCCAAACAACCGCGCCATCTCAAGCGGCGGACAGCCAGCAAGGCAGCCCAAAGATCCTCTGTCCAGTCTGGCGCCCATCTCCAGCCAACCAAGGTACGGAAGTATTTGATCTGCTGCTATTCGCGCCAGATATTGAGATGGCGCACAAGTGCCAACGCGATTTTGCTCTGTTCCGGCGTGTGACGGTTGTATTACCAGGGGACTCGCGGTTTGAAGCACTAGAATCCCGAACCTTCCGAATCGATCCCGATGAGGGGCAACACTATGAACGGCTCCTTTCTGAGTGTCCCACTGCTAAGGGCATTCTTCACTGCTGGGACTTGGTTTCGATTGCTAATTCTGGCAGCGACTACGGTCCGCTTCGCCGGATATTCCTTCTTGCTCAGGCCTTGCTCAAGGTAAGACCTGACCAGATGGACATTCATTACTTTTTCGGCGACCAGGATCGGGAAATCGCCGATCGCGACGCGGTCGGTGGTTTCCGTCGCTCCATCACGGCTGCCTGTCCGGATCTCCGCCTCAGAACCATCCGGGTTGAGGCAGCCGCGGCAAATTGGCCGTCGATCGTGAATACGGAAGCACAGACCGACTGGTCTGACAACGAGATATTTTATCGGCACGGCGCGCGCCTTATCCGAGAGTTTACTCCACTGGATCAAACAGCCCCGGCATCGAAAAAGCTCGTGGAGCAGGGCGTTTATCTGATTACAGGCGCAGCGGGTTCGTTAGGTGCCAAGATCGCATTGCACCTCGCCCAGACCTGTCGCGCGCGTATCGTTATGACCGGGCGATCGCCCCAATCATCAGCAGTCCAAGCTGCGATCGAGTTGCTGCGGAGTGCGGGCGGCGATGGCGCTTACTTTCAGGTAGACGTAGCATCTGAATCGGAGATGCGAACCGCCCTCGCGAAAGCCGAAGTCTTGCTGGGCCGTGTCCAGGGTGTAATTCACTGCGCTGGCGTACAGGGCCGGGACGCCCTTGGCGATATGAGCTGGCACGATTTCGAGACCGTTCTGCGTCCTAAGTTGGAAGGAGTCCGCGTGCTGCACAGGATTCTCGACTTTAGGAGTTTAGATTTCGTGGTCTTCTTTTCGTCCCTCGCATCGGTGGTAGGGGATCTCGGCAGTTGCAACTATGCTTGCGCCAATCGGTATTTGGACGCATTCGCTGAGTCCGTAGGGTGCATTTCGATCGGTTGGCCGCTTTGGGCGGATGGCGGAATGAATCTCGACAGCGAGGTGCGCGATATGTATCTTGCGGCGACTGGACTGCGACTGTTGACGACTGAATCCGGGATTGAGGCTTTCGACCGCGTGCTACAACACGGCCCTACGCAGACTTTAGTTTTAGATGCTGACGACTCTGCCATTCGGCGTTTGCTGCAAGCGGCCGAAAGAAAATTACCCAAACCCTGCGTTTCGGCAGTTACGCGCGTTGAAGTGGATGGTTCCGTCGAAGAAATGTTGAAAAACCTCGCCGCTTCCGTTCTTTCCATCAATCCTGAAAAGCTCAACTCTCGGACTGGGTTCAGCGAGTATGGCTTTGACTCGATCCTGCTGAAAGAGTTTGCGGCAAGGATTGCACAGCAGTATAACGTTGACATCAGCCCGTCTATCTTCTTCCGGTTCAGCAATATCGCTGCGCTAGCGGGACACCTCAAAGACTGTGGGGTTAGGGAAAACAACTTTGTTTTGCCGCCGCACGCCACTTCCAGTGGTGAAGAGGAAGTCGCCATTGTCGGGATCAGTGGGATGTTCCCCGGTTCCCCCAACCTCCAAGAATTTTGGCGCAACCTCGAAGAAGGCCGGGACTTGATTTCAGAGACTCCTGCCGATCGTTGGGATTGGCGGCAGTGTTCCAGGGATCTGGCCGGAACCGGCCGTGAAGAATCTCTGCGGTGGGGTGGCTTCATTGAGCAGATAGCTGAATTTGACCCTTTGTTCTTTGGCATCTCACCAAGAGAAGCCGAGCAGATGGACCCGCAGCATCGTTTGTTCCTTCAAAACACCTGGCACGCGATCGAGAATGCGGGAATCCGCCCGTCTTCGCTTGCAGGCTCAAGGACAGCAGTATTCGCGGGCGTGCAGATGAATGAGTACGTGCAGCGGTTTCACGACGCAGAGGCGGGACCTCATGTGGCCACTGGAAACGCGCATTCAATGCTCTCCAACCGCGTCTCTTACTTGCTTGATCTGCGCGGTCCGAGCGAGGTAATCGATACCGCTTGTTCCAGTTCCCTCGTCGCCGTGCACCGAGCCGTGCAAGCTATCCGTTCCGGAGAGACTGAGTTTGCGATCGCTGGCGGGGTTCACGTCCTGCTGTCGCCGGAAGCAGTTCTGATGGCGGCCCGGATGGGAGTATTGTCTCCTGACGGGCGATGCCGAACCTTCGACCAACAAGCGGACGGCTACGTTAAAGGGGAAGGTGTTGGGGTTGTGTTCCTCAAGTCTGCTCGTCAGGCGCGGGCGGATGGAGACTTCATCCACGCCATTATCCGGGGTACAGGTGTCAATCATGGCGGGCACGCTATGTCGCTGACTTCACCAAATGCGGAGGCGCAGGCTAATCTCATCGCGACAGTCTATGAACGGGCCGGGATCGATCCGGATTCAGTCACCTTCATCGAGGCGCATGGCACTGGTACTCCACTCGGAGATCCAGTAGAAGTGGACGCGTTGATAGAGGCGTTTGATCGGCTCCGCCACCGCTCAAGCAAGAACTCTGAGTCCGCTCCGGTTTGCTGGCTGGGTTCGGTCAAGACGAATATCGGACACCTCGAACCGGCGTCTGGGATTGCGGGATTGCTCAAGGTGATCCTGGCAATGCAGCATGAGAAGATCCCAGCTACGTTGCACCAAGACTCGGTGAACCCCCTTTTGCGGCTCGATCGCGGGCGTTTCCGAATTTCTCCCTCTACTCGATATTGGGAACCCTTCACCGATGAATCGGGCCTCCCAGTTTTCCGCGCAGGTGTCAGTAGCTTCGGATTTGGCGGTACGAACTGTCACGTCCTGCTGGAGCGTTTCGCCGTTCGGCACAAGCAAAACGATCTCCAACAGCAGAGGGTTCCGGAGATTATTCCGATTTCAGCCAAGAACCCGAAGGCACTCAGAGATGCTGTCAGGGGTCTTCTGGAAGCGCTTCGGACTTGGGGAAAGGACTACCCGTTGCGAAGTGTGGCACACACTTTACAGATCGGCCGGGATACATTTGCCGAAAGAGTTGCTTTTGTAGCCAGCGATCGAGAGAGCCTTTTTGTTCAGATTCAGAATTGGCTCAACGGATACCCGGCGGTTTTCGGAGACAGTAAGACAGAACAGTCTGCCCGGGAATGGATGTCAGGGGGAAACCTCGCATGGGATATCGAACCGGGAGTTAAAGGTGAAAAGGTTCCGTTACCAGGCTATCCGTTCTCAAGGGCGAAACACTGGGTTCCGGTGAAACCAGAAACCGGCTCGCTACTCTCAGATGTCCGGCCTGATTCCACCAATGCGGTAAAGCTCCTCCGCTCGGTTATCGGTAAAACACTTGGTATCGCCGATCGAGATTTGGTAGACCATACTGAATTGAGTTCACTCGGTCTCGATTCTCTCGTACAGGTGGAACTCCGTCAGTCCCTAGAGAAGATATTTGATTTGTCGTTGTCGGCAGATGTTTTTCTTCGCTATCTAACGATTGAGCAACTGGCCGCCAACTTACCATCGGCGGGGCCTAGCAAACCGTTGCAGCGTTCCCCGCAAAGTCCTCTAATGACATTCCACCAGAACGGCCGACAAGCGCCATCTTTCTGGATTCACGGTGCTCCTGGAGATACAAATTGGCTGTTGTCACTCAGTCAGTCTCTTGGGCCAGACTTCCCTTTGTTCGGAATCGAAGCCGTTGAATCCGCATCTCAAGCGAGTGTCGAGCAACTGGCAGAGTATTACCTCTCAGTCATTCGGGAATCTCATCCTGTGGAACGATACCGAATCGGGGGCTATTCGTTCGGCGGGGCGATCGCGGTTGAAATTTGCCGTGCGCTTGAACAGCAGGGCGAGTTTGTCCAGGATCTGATCCTGCTTGATACCTATGCTCCTGGGTCTGCTGACCTGCGCTACCTCAAGGAGAATACGACCCTAACAGATCCCGCATTCGCCTCGTTGCTGATCGGTAATATGCTGATCAGGCGCTGGAACGCGCCGCGCCTTCTCGAACTAGGGGATTTCTGTGGTGTGGAACCCGAAGAGCATGGCGAGGTGATTGCAAACCAGCTTGGCAGGCACTCGCCTCTGAATCGGGAACAACTAATAAATTCGATTGGCAAAGCGAGCCGGCTAGCGACGCGGCATGACGGCTTTCTCAACAGCTATCGGCCGGAACCGTTCGTTTGCCGAGCCAAGGTAACGCTTTTCCGGGCGGCGCTTGGCTTCACGGCCGAAGGAAATGCTTTAGCATTGCCGCCGATTTCAGCCCCGGCGGGAGACTCGCCGGAGGTGTGGCGGATACTTCTAGGTACTGATGTTGCCACACGAGAGTTTCCCTGCGACCATTTCGGACTGCTGTCGGGTTCTGAAGCCAGCGGACTGGCAGATGAGCTCCGCGAGATTCTGAACTGCCAGACTGAAGGAGGACGATATGCAACGAGTTAAAATGTTGTCTTTCCTGCTAGATGGGTTACGTTCCGTTGCCGCCACGATGCAAATGGCGAGCCAGAACCCACCATTGTGGCTGTACTGCCCGTATGCCATAGTTGCCCTCCCGATTCAGTTGGCACTCTACGGCTGTGTGAGGGTGGTTTCTGCGATTAACGCTCCGCTGGTCGTAAAGGCAAAAACCCGTTATGGTTCCGAAATGATCTGCCGCCTGCCTGATGCCATTCAGACCTGCATTTTTCTCTACGGGGTCTGGGAGCCGGATGTATCGGCGTTTATCGCCTCTGAGTTGCACACCGGGGACACCTTCATTGACGTTGGAGCGCACGTAGGCTATTACTCTGTCCTGGCATCGCGCGCGGTTGGCGGGGAGGGGAATGTTGTGGCTCTCGAAGCCTCGCCAGAGACGTTTGCCGCGCTTGAAAAGAATCTGACCCTCGATCCGGACTGCGGAAACGTCCGGGCACTAAATGTCGCAGCTTCCGAGCTACCCGGAATGATTCCCTTTTACCTGGGACCCAAGGGCAGCGAGGGTTGGTCAACAACAGTCTTACGAGACTCGTTTCGCGATCGCTGCACGGTTTCTTCGGGATCACTGGCCTCGCTGCTCACTGAAAAGGAACTGCGAACGGCCAGGATCATCAAAATTGATGTCGAAGGAGCGGAAGCCGAGGTGTTGAGAGGTCTTGTTCCTGCTCTCGGATTGCTTCGCCAAGATGTGGAGATAGTAATCGAAATCAGTCCGTCACTCTGGCCGGCCGCTAGCCGGGAGCTGAATATGACTTGTGAACAGGTTTTAGGTCCGATACTCGATGCAGGATTCCGCCCTTACCGCATTCAGAACGACTACGCTCCTTGGAGGTTCCTCTATCCGGAGCGAATCTCTCGTCCTGTACAAATCCGCGGGCCGATCCGGGTAAGCGGCGTGACAGGACAGATTGACCTCGTGCTGTCCAAAAAGGACGCAGACCAACTATGAAGCAATCCTACGTAACTTTCCCAGACCAAATTCAGATCGAGTGTCCTAATCGGGAGGAGGCGATCGCGATTTACGAAGACTGCCAATCTTATTTCCAGCATGGTATCTGCCTGAAACCAGGAGCTACGGTGATAGATGCAGGGGCGCATATCGGCGTGTTTGCTGGCATGGTGGCGGCAATGTGTGAGGGAACCGCAACAATTCATGCTTTCGAGCCCATTCCCCAGATTGCATCCATGCTCCGCCGCAACGTAGCACGAATGGTGCCGACCCGCGTCCACGTATATGAGTGCGCGCTGGGGAGCATAGAAGGGAAACTTGAATTTGCTTATCATCCGGAAACACCGATGTTGTCCAGCGCTTTTCCAGAAGAGACTACGGCGGAATATTTGAAACTCCGCGAGACCCTAATTCGGAATTCCAGCGGTCTTGATACCCCGTCGCGCTTGAAGGCGCTTGGTTTGATTCCTGTGTTTCTCCGCCGAATGTTACTCGATCGCACTCTGCGCCGCCATTTTCGGTTCGAGCGCGTAATCTGCCCGGTGCGTCGGTTGGCGGATGTGATATCGGCAGAATCGATCGCGAATATCGATCTGCTAAAGATTAACGTTGAGAAATCGGAAGAACTTCTATTGGCAGGGATCGAGAGTTACTGGTCTATAGTTCGCCAAGCAGTCATTGAAGTACACGACATCGACGGACGCTTGCAGAGAATTGAGAGCTTGCTTCGCGAACAGGGATTCGGGAGGGTTAGCGTTGGGCAGAGCGACATCCTCAGAGGCTCAGAGGTTTACTTGGTTTACGCTTTGCGGTGAGTCGTTGGTTGCTGGCGCGATCGCCGTAAATACGGTTTCGATCGCGTTGGCTGCGGCAACAACGCCTCCAGCGTCAAGAATTTCTTGTCGCAGTGCATCTACCTTAAGGCGGATTCGGCTCTGCTTGATCGCGGTGGAAATCGCAGTTCGCAGCCGTGTGTTAGTAACTTTACCGGGCGGGACTACTAGACCAACACCCGCCCAAGCCACGCGCGCAGCTATCGCGGGCTGATCGCTAGCTAGTGGAATAGCGACAAGCGGGCATCCGTGGGAAAGGGCCTCCATTACTGTGTTAGCGCCCGCGTGCGTGACGGCTGCGGCCGCCCGCGCTAGTAACGCGAGTTGCGGAGCGTAGGGAACAGTTAGTGGATCGCCCGGCAGTTGTATGGTCTTGCACTCATTCGTCCACTGCCCAAGGCTGACCACCAATTGTACTGGCAGGGTGGCACACGCACTGGCGATCGACTCCAAAATGTGCCATTTAGCGGTGTGTAATGTGCCCAGGGATGCGTAGACAATTGGCCGTCCGTCCAATTGTTCCCAAGGAAACGGTGTCTCGTTTGGGCGTTCGTCCAGATAAGGTCCTGTATAAAACATCGGGCGCTTGTTTGTGCCCCGTAGGAAATCAATCCCCTGAGTCAAATTATTGATAGTCCCAAGAGGTGAAATACACTCTTCCCAATTTCGCAGGTTAGAGAGTCCACGGGCTTTCCGAAATTCGTTCGTTTGGGAAACGATCGGCGCCATCATGGAAGCGAAAACTCGATGTCCCAAACGATTCCGAATACGCCGAGCCGCAATCCCCTCACCGGGAGTCCATGGCAGGAAAGGAGGGGGTGCCTCCCCGGATTCGTCGCCCTCAAGGTTGAGAGCGTTGCAAATTGAAAGGTAGGGAACTCCGGTAAGATCGGCGATCGTCTTGCCTTCAGTCTGGCATTGATCGACAAGTAACGCGTCCAGGTCTAGAGACTCTACCGCTGCGGCACCATCACGGCAAAGAGCGACGCACATCGTTCGAGCCCAGTCAATCCCCTTGCGAATAGTCAGAAGATTGACGTTGCGGATCGTGTTCAGATAGGAATCCAGCGCCCCTGCCGGAAACTCAGCGATTCCGATCGCGGCAAAATCCACGTAACCGTTCGAGGCGTGGGAGGCGACATCAGTAATGCCGAGTAGATATACATCATGTCCGCGCCGTCGCAGTTCGCGACCGATCGTCATCATCCCATATAGATGACCGGGAACTGGGGGGCAGATAATACCAAACCGCATTTCGTAGTTTTTCCTGTATTTACAACCTGAATATCATGCCGAGACGGGCGCGGCGGCCGCCTCGGCTGCCTCGACCTCAGCGCTGGCTGCCTCGGCCACCTCGGTCAGCGCGTTGATTTCCTCGACCACGTCTTCTGGAAGAAAAACACAGCCTTCTTCCTTCTTGTTAAAGAAATCGATGACACCATCGTAGCCACTTTTTGCCAGTTTCTTCTTGTCTGCCATGCTGATCTGGAAATTAGTAGGTGATATGTTAAGGGTGTCGATAGTCACGGTTCTAAGCTTGTTCGTTGCGCTGATCCGCATGGTGGAAACAGACTCAAACAAACTTTCAATATATTCATTAAAATCGAAGAATTTCCGCAAACCAACTTGGCTGAATCCAGTCTTCAGACTGATACCGAGGGTTTCTTCATTGTGTGTTTCCACTGGGGTGAAGGGAGGATAATCAAAGGTATAGAGGGGGTATGGCAGCATGATACCGCCATCTATATAAATGTGATCGTCGGGGATGGAATCGGGAAATTGCCACGCCTCAAAAAAAAGCGGAATAGACATTGAAGCGCGAACAGCGGAAGCGATCTGCGTGTCTGGTGTACTGCGATAGGAAAATTCCCGTAGTCCTCGAGTAGTCAGGTCAGTTGCGAAGACGTAAAGATCCCCGAAACCAGCATTTCTGAGATCCTCGAACGTAGCTGTCTTCGTCAGTTTCATTGCTACCAGATCCTCCATCCACTTAAGAAAAAAGTCGCCAGCATAGAAGCCATACTTCCGAACAATATTCAAAACATTGGTGCTGTCGGTGAATTGTGAGAAATCTAAATCGAGCATAATTCTTTCGATTTCGACAGGAGAAAAACGTAAAGCGATCAGTGTTCCCACGATCGCCCCAGCCGAGGCCCCCGCGATTCTATCGATGTTCGGAAGTATTCCTTTTTCGGTCAGTGCCTGAATCGCTCCTACGTATGCGGTTCCCAGAACGCCGCCAGCTTGCAGTGCGAGGTTTTTGTATTGATATTCACTCATTCGTCACAACTCCTTTTTGCTCTTTTGGGAAATCCGAGCTGTTGTTTCTCAGCCCGGAAGTATGGATTGTATTTGTTTGTGCGTCGTCATTTCTACTCTACCAGCCACGGAGATTCTAGTCTAATAATGGGCTGTGTTGCAAAAACAATGACAACATAATGGTTTGAGCATCAAGTCTACCTTTTGAAATTCACTAGGAACAGATTCAAGATGTTCCAAAAGGAATGTCATGGGGCAAATATAATTCATCAATGAACTCTTCGGGTTAGCTGCTTAAAGAACTGCTACTCATCAAAGAATAGTTGTTTAATTAAGCAGTAGTTGCAACAGAACCCGAAATAACAATGAAAACTGGTACTGCGTTTCTGGCAAAAGCTCCCTGCGCCTTCATTTGATCTAGAGCCGTATCCACGCTGTCATAGATCGCGCCATTGCCTTTAGTAAAGAATTCCAAAACTGCCTCGTCACTTAGGGACTCCATCTCAATGATAATGGGAGCTGGCGTAGTTTCAAGTTTACCTGCCGTCTCTCCTTGGCTGGGAACTTTCGCTCCTGGTATAGATGGTATCTGTTCTTTCCCTTCAGGGGTAGAGGGTTGAGCTTGTTCCTCGATTGCCTGAGAGCTCGTACCACGATCGCTCTTTAGCTCAGCAGCAGCTAGTTCCAGAGTGGAGAGACCCCAAACTACGTTGTTGCCGCGAATGCTGCCATGATTGGCGTTACTGGTTTTGTCCTGGATCGTTGTCCCAACTCCCTCATTTAGGGGCCAGTAACCAACTAGATTTGGTTCGTCACCTACCAGGCTGTAAGATTTGCCTGAGAGAATTTCCCCTGGTGTCTTGGCTCGATTCCAGAGGCGAAGCTCAGCTAGTTGTCCGTGCCAATACTCATCGTGACCCTCGGCTTTACGACCAATCTCAAGAGCACCAGTGGACAAGGTGGCTGGCGATTCTCCCGCCACGGTTTGCACCAGTGAGCCATTGAGATAAAAATAGACACTATTTGACGCATCAAAGACAATAGCCAGGTGATACCAGGTTCCTGCTGTCAGTTGGGCGGCAGCAGCATAATCCTGAATCCAGTAAGTTGTGAACAGCAAGGAACTACCTACCAACCCATAGCCAAAGCCGGGAAACTTGGAGAACATCCGCCGATATCCTTCCAGGGTTTGAGCATTAAACCACGCCTCCACGGTGAAGTTGTTGGTTAAACCCAAAACACTCTGATGGGGAATCTCAATGTAATTAGTCTCTCCATCAAACTGGATAACGGCTGTGTTCTTGTCGGCGATCGCGCTGCCTGCAGGAACTATTTCTGTAATCATTGGGGTATCAGATGCTTGGGTTGGCGTTCCCGGTGAACTGGGTGCTTTTTCGTTTTCAGATTCGCTGGGTATAGCATCCACAAGGGACAGAGTGGAGGGTCCCCAACTGGGATTTCCGTGAATCGTGCCATGATTGGCGTTACTGGTTCGATCCTCGGCGATCGCACCTTCTCCATCGTTCAACGGCCAATAACCCACCAGCCCCGGTTCATCTCCGATTAAACGGCGAGACATATTCTGTTTAATCTCTGGCTCGGTAAGGGCGCGATTCCATAACTGTAGCTCGGCCAGTTTACCCGGATAGAAATATTTACTGTCCCCATAACAGCCGAGTCGGACAAGGGAAGATTTAGGAAGGGCAATGGTTTTGCCAGTGCCACTATGCCACAGTTGACCATTGAAATATATCTTCATCTCCCCGGTAGCAGCATCTTTGGTAAACGCCCAATGAAACCAGTTATCTCTATAAACCTCGGGTGAGGCTTGCTTTTCGATCCGGTCAACGCCAACGCTAGTACCGTTATTGCCACAATCGAAATAGATGAAGCCATTACTCCAGGGCAGATCGATATTTAATATTCGATTTCCGTTCGCGTCCGACGCGGATATTACTGAAGTATCCCTTGGTAAGGCATCGCTGCCGTAAGCCCAAAAACTACAGGTGATGGCATTCCCCGAAGGCATACTGCCGGGAGGAAACTCTACCCAATCATTGAAACCATCTAATACCAACACAGAGTCAATAGCAGTTTCAAGAGGCGCTTTGTTTTTTTTCTTGGTTGATTTAGGCATAGCTATAGCCGTGCTCCTAATATTAAAGTAATTAAACTATATAAGTAGCCCGACAGAATTGATTACACTATAATTTGTTGCTAAGTCTTGGTAGGCAAGGATTTCAGACCAATTTTTGTGTAATTAATGATGTTGGACTACTTATCGAACTAACAAGGGTAATCAGGGCACAATTCTAGGACTTACCCAATTGTCAAATTTCCATCAACTTGCAGGGTGCGTTAGGGGTAGTGTTCGAGCCAAAGAATAAGGGTTTCGGCTTCCGGGATAAGCTGTTAGTCATTTAAAATTTTTGCCTGAACCCCTTACAGTATGGGGTATAGACCACAAATAATGCAGTTTAAATGTCGAACAGCTTACCCTACTAATTCGGCCAGTTGCGTAAGTCCTGTACATAAATGTACCTCCATATCGAGGTAAATTCAAGATAACCACTGATTGTGAATATCACTTCCCTATTGCTGAGAATTTCTTGGAGCGGGACTTTAAGACGCATGAACCCAACTGGGTAGGGGTGATTGACATGACCTATATCTGGATAGCTGAAGGTTTGATTTACCTATCCGTCATTATCGACCTTTTTCAAAACGGGTAGTGCGATCAGCGATGGCAGAAATATGCACACCGAGCTGGTGCTGACTGCTTTAGGGCAACGCAGGCCTGCTCAGTCTGGATTGCTGTTCCATTCTGACCGAGAGTCTCAGTATGCTAGTGGCGACTACCACAGCGCTATTCAGCAAGCTAATATAAGCTGTAGTATGAGCAGTCGAGGGAATTGCTGGAATAATGCGGTGGCTGAAAGCTTTTTTGGCATTCTCAAAACCGAGTTAATTCATCCCAGAATCTTCTCTACCCGAACTAAGGTCAACCAAGGACAATTAAAATCCGATGAAACACATAATTAGAAATCTTATTCGCAAGTTTCCTTCCAACATCGTTAAATTACCATTTCCTAGTTCACTTGGGAAAGATCCCCTGGATGACATGGCAAAATATCTTCACAATGACCGCCCCGTTGTCTTTGATGTTGGAGCAAATGTAGGGCAGTCCATTCATAGGTTTCGCTCTCAATTCCCAAGGTGCATAATAAATTCTTTCGAGCCGAGCCCTACAACATTTAAAATACTTAGCCAGCAAGCATCTGAACTCGAAGATGTACGGTTGTGGAACTGTGCGCTCGGATCAGCCTCCGAACAAATGATATTTTTAGAAAACTCGCATTCATATATGAGTTCTTTCTTACCTCTTAGCGAATTTGGGTGGGGGAAAATAACGAAAGAAACATCGGTTGAAGTAAGAACAATCGATCAGTTTTGTCATGATGAGCAGATTGAACATATAGATATTCTTAAGTCAGATACACAGGGATTTGAGCTTGAGGTGTTTAAGGGAGCTGAAGGTACAATTCGTGCAAACAAAATTGGGCTGATTTATTTTGAGATAATATTCTCTGATATGTATAAGAATCTTCCGTCGTTTGCGAAGGTATATGAATACCTGACACTTCATGACTTTCTACTCGTTTCCTTTTATGAATTTCACTATCAGATGCAGTTAGCAAGCTGGACGGATGCGCTCTTTGTCCATAAATCCTACATTCAGCCTAGTAAGTAACATACTCTCTGAAACCCATGATATATAAAGCTTTGAGACTCATTAACCTAAAAAAGATCGCAGCCTATTGACAGGTTTATTGAAAATAACGATTATGGCGATCGCCCAAAAGCTTCTTTTTTCGTTGTCAACACCCGAAAAATTAACGATCGCCAACCGCTATCTTTTTTGAGACTAATCGGCTTAAACCCTTGTATTGCTAGGCTTTCAAGTTGCTTATTGCCCCCCCAGAACAGAACCCGAAATAACAATGAAAACTGGTACTGCATTTCTGGCAAAAGCTCCCTGCGCCTTCATTTGATCTAGAGCCGTATCCACGCTGTCATAGATCGCGCCATTGCCTTTAGTAAAGAATTCCAAAACTGCCTCGTCACTTAGGGACTCCATCTCAATGATAATGGGAGCTGGCGTAGTTTCAAGTTTACCTGCCGTCTCTCCTTGGCTGGGAACTTTCGCTCCTGGTATAGATGGTATCTGTTCTTTCCCTTCAGGGGTAGAGGGTTGAGCTTGTTCCTCGATTGCCTGAGAGCTCGTACCACGATCGCTCTTTAGCTCAGCAGCAGCTAGTTCCAGAGTGGAGAGACCCCAAACTACGTTGTTGCCGCGAATGCTGCCATGATTGGCGTTACTGGTTTTGTCCTGGATCGTTGTCCCAACTCCCTCATTTAGGGGCCAGTAACCAACTAGATTTGGTTCGTCACCTACCAGGCTGTAAGATTTGCCTGAGAGAATTTCCCCTGGTGTCTTGGCTCGATTCCAGAGGCGAAGCTCAGCTAGTTGTCCGTGCCAATACTCATCGTGACCCTCGGCTTTACGACCAATCTCAAGAGCACCAGTGGACAAGGTGGCTGGCGATTCTCCCGCCACGGTTTGCACCAGTGAGCCATTGAGATAAAAATAGACACTATTTGACGCATCAAAGACAATAGCCAGGTGATACCAGGTTCCTGCTGTCAGTTGGGCGGCAGCAGCATAATCCTGAATCCAGTAAGTTGTGAACAGCAAGGAACTACCTACCAACCCATAGCCAAAGCCGGGAAACTTGGAGAACATCCGCCGATATCCTTCCAGGGTTTGAGCATTAAACCACGCCTCCACGGTGAAGTTGTTGGTTAAACCCAAAACACTCTGATGGGGAATCTCAATGTAATTAGTCTCTCCATCAAACTGGATAACGGCAGTCCCGAACTTAACCCCCCCCTCATTGCCCATTTCTGTATTGATCGTCGAAGTTAATGGCTCCTCGATGCTAATAACTTCAAATTCCCATTCATTGCCAACGCCTGTATGCCATGTGGTTACATCAGGTGGTGAGTCAGGACGATGTAGATAATCTCCTTTCCAGGACTTGAGCTTGATTTTGTTATCTGCGATCGCCTCAACCGTCCACTCATTGCCAACGCCTGTGTTCCAGGTAGTTACACCTTGAGGTGAATCGGGACGATGTAGATAATCCCCTTTCCAGGACTTGAGCTTGATTTTGTTATCTGCGATCGCCTCAACTGTCCACTCATTGCCAACGCCTGTGCTCCAGGTAGTTACACCTTGAGGCGAATCGGGACGATGTAGATAATCCCCTTTCCAAGACTTGAGCTTGATTTTACTGTCCGTGGGTAGATTAACTGCTGGACTAATTTTTGCGGGTGTGGGGGGAGATTCTTGGGTTGGCGTTCCCGGTGAATTGGGTACTTCCTCTTTTTCAGGTTGGCTGGGTATAGCATCAAGAATCGACAGAGTGGAGGGTTCCCAACTGGGATTTCCGTTAATCGTGCCATGATTGGCATTGGTGGTTCGATCCTTGGCGATCGCACCTTCTCCATCGTTCAACGGCCAATAACCCACCAGTCCGGGTTCATTACCCACAAGACGATGGGATAGATTGGAATGAATTTCTGTTTGGGAAAGCACTTTATTCCAGACACGGGCTTCCGCCATTTGACCTTTGAAGAGAGAGACAGTATGATGAGACCCAATTAGGAGGAGGCGGTCTGAGGGATTAAAAGGTGGCACATTACTAGCTTGGCTGACTAAATAACCGTCTCGATACAAATACATCATCTTGGTCTGGCTATCGTAGGTCACTGCCACATGAACCCAAGTATTAGCCGGGCTGGCACTGGAATCTTTCACAAGCCACCACTGATTGTTGTGTCCAGATGCTAGGAATCCGCCATTGGGCATAAATAAAGCATGGTCACGCCCAGAGATGATGTTGTTGTTCAATGATACTGGTTCAGTCAGCTTCACCCAGGCTTCCTTGGTATATGAGGCGGTGATAATTCCCTCTGGACAGGTGATAAAATCATCTTGACCATCAAATGCTAGTACGAATTGCATATTTTTCGGTACATTTTGCATAGCTTTAGGTGGTTCTAATATGAAAGAAAGTTCCTCTTGCCTCCAAATAGCACCGTTAATTATACCATTATTGCCATTGCTAGTTTTATCATTACTATCCCCATTAAAAGGATAATAACCCACTAATCCTGACTCATTTCCTACCAAAGTGGAATTAATATTGTGCTTAATTTCTGCTTGAGTGCGTCCAGTATTCCAAATACGAAATTCCGTCAAAGAGCCTTTCCAATATTGACCACCACTGACGTAAGAACCAATGACAAATTTATTAATTCCGCCTAAATTTTTTATATTTCCCTCGCCTTGATGCCAAATTTCTCCACTCCTATAAATGAACATTTTTCCGGTGGCAGTATCTTTGACAAAAGCCCAATGCGTCCATCCATTGTATTCTTCGAGTTTAACTTCTTTGTCGATGCGATTACACCCATTCTCATTACCCGCATCCCAAAAAATTCGAGAATTGGCTACGTGCTGCCAAGGAAAATGAATATTCAAAACGCGATCGTTCTGGGCATTATGAGCCTCAATAACGCTGGTTTGTTGGGTGAGACTATTTTCTCCTTTTGCCCAAAACTCGATAGTGATTGCCTTATCAATTGAGGGAAAACCTTTTGATAATTCAACACTATCATCGATACCATCAAATGTCAGGACAGAATTTTTCATAGTTGTAACTGTTGTAAATTATTCGAGTTTTGTTACTTCAACTGTAATTGAAAATAAAGCTTTACTACCGCTACGAACCCCCAGAATATTTAGGGCTTGGTGACTTAGTAGTATCAACGCCGGCCGAGGCGATGTAGAAGGTAAAGCAGAAACAGGAACAGACCAGCCCAGACTTCGGGAGCGAGCTTGGGTGCATTGTTTGCCCAGGCGGAATACTGATTTGCAGGCAGCCAACTGACCGCGATCGCAGTATGCTGGTGAAGAAATACCCAAACCGCCAGAATTATTCCGCACCACAAGATTTTTCCGAGTTCGCTAGCGATGGTTGCTAGAAATCCCTTTTCAGATACGACGTGCCTCCTGACTGCTTTCTCGCGAAGCGACAAAAAAGTGAGATCCGAGAATTCAGAAAGTCGATCTGTGAGGTGCGCGATTATCTCAAAAGCGCCTATCTGCTTTGCTCGGTTCTGTACCCGTTCAGTAGCGCTGAGGAAGTAGCCTCCTATCAGGCCCATATAGTCGGCATTGGGTAAAAGATAGTTCAGCGAAGCGTCCATTAAGCCCCATGTTCGGAATACACGCAGAAGTTGCCAACTGGACGATACGCGGTTCTTCCGCATCACCGCGCCAACGGCCACACCGATCGCGCCGACCGACTTTTCGTGATAAGAGAGGCTGCGGATGTTCATCTTCGCGTCCCATTGCCTGTAACACTGGATCAACTGCGCTTTGATGCCTTCGATGTTATCTCCCGGAAGCGAGTCGGAGAGCATCAAGCTGTAATCGAGAGCGCGATCGTAGTCTCGTTCGCCCAGCGCCCGCAGGCTGCGTTGGTAATAGCGCAGGAAATGCGCGTCGAGGCTGCCTACCGCTCCCAGATCGATGAGGCAAATACGGCTGTCACGCAGCAGCATGATATTCCCTGGGTGCAAATCGCCGTGAAATAGATTATCTTCCAGCATCTGCCGGAAAAAGCTCTCGAATAATCGTTGACCAACCAGTGCCGGATCGATGTTGTTAAGCCGGAGGATGGTATCGAGGCGGTCTGGGTCAGTCTTGGAGGCGCGGATGTAGTCCGACATCAGAATCCCCGGCACATACTCTGTCGTCAGTATACGCCTTCGGCTGTGGCTTAGTATTAACGTGGGAACATAAATGTCATGCTCGCGTAGCGTCCGGTCCATCCGCTCAATGTTCGCCGCTTCGTAGCGATAGTCCATTTCCTCCCGCACCATCTGCTCTATCTCGGCGCTCATTCCGTCCCAATCCAAGTAGCTCTGAAACCCGGAGTTCTTTAGTGCGGACAGCATGAATTTGATTAGCCGGAGATCCTGTCCAAAGTTCTTTTCCGCGTCTGGACGCAGAACCTTCACGACTACGATACCTTGGACGTTGGAGATCCGGGCTCGGTGCACCTGGGAAATGGATGCGGCTGCGAAGGGCTTCTCTTCAAACTCCGTGAAGGCCTCTTCGAGTGCCATTCCCAGATCTTCTTGAATCACCCGTTTTACGTGGTCGAAGGAGAATCCCCGGGAGCGGTCTTGTAGTTTAGCCAGTTCCTCGCAGACCTCCAGAGGCAGCAAGTCCAAGCGAAGAGATAAAAGCTGTCCCGCTTTGACCATCAGCCCACCCAACCTTTCAATGGCATAGCGAAGATCCCGTGAAAAATCGGTCATTAGGTTTCCCGAACCCGAGAGCCGCTTAAAGAGGTATTGGCCAAACAGCTTAGTGAATTCACTGAAAACGAAAAGCGCCCGGTTCCTGTCTAGTGAGATTGCCTGAATCTGAAGCGGGCGTTTCTCAGGCGGTAAGTCAAGAGGGATCGGAATTAAGTCAGGTTGGAGCATCGACACATCTCGAAGTTGAAACAAAGAACTATAGCGCTAGCGATTACTCACTGCGCTGACTCCGTTGGACGCATCATAAATCTCCAGTAAGCTGCTGACCCTGCGCGATCGCGCAACTATATCTTAGATTATTGATGGCGAAATGATGATGAAAACTGGCACTACGGCTCCTGCAATAGTTCCCTGCGCCTTCATTTGATCTATAGCCACTTGCACGCTGTCATAGATCAGACCCTTGCCTTCAGTAACTAATTCCTGAACGGCCTCGTCGGTTTGCGGTTCCATCTCGATGATGATGGGAGCGAGCGGACTTTTAAGGTTACTTGCCCTTTCGGTGGCTTCAGCGTGTTCAATTGATGTTTGCATTTTTCATCACCTCCGCGAAAATTATAGCATAGGTCGTCACTGGTTCTTCCGGATTTTGTGGAGAGACCTTAAAGCTACTGTCGCTAACCCTTCATTCATCAATGAATTCTGCGGGTTAGCTGCTTAAACAACGGCTACTAACTAGATAATAGTTCTTTTCGCCGTAGTTGCAACATAATCGGCTCTTATCCCGGAACAGCAGGCACATCTCGGAGCAAGTCTGGTTCGTTATGTACAAATGTAATTTGTAATGTCCCTAGTAGCTCTTTCTCTTTCAGCGTCGAGTCATTAGCAGGCATGAGTTGATCTATGCTCTCTTGGCTCAAATGCAAACCTGTCTCTTGCAGAGTTGCAGCGAGTCTATCCAAGTTGGCGATCGGCACCTGAAAGTTGATGCAGATTAAGATGTTCGAGTACAGGTGGAAGTCAGTAATCCAAGCTCCTGCTTGGTTAATCGCTTCACTTACATGGGCAGTCATCTGAATCCGTTCTGCTTTGGTAAACCCATCCAGGCGTACAAACTGTTGCTTAAACATAAGCTAACCTCCCATGTGAATCAGCTCCAGCTTTTACTGATTGTAAAGCATACAGAGGTTTTCAGGCATATATAGCAATCCTAAGTCCAATACTTCGGACAGTTTTGGAACAGCGGCGCTCCGCGAGCAGAGCCAAAAACTCCCTGAGATTTTAACCGATCATC